>NZ_QORN01000009.1:0-67126 GCF_014830205.1 Limosilactobacillus walteri | reverse complement strand
ATTTCAGTCATGGGCTTTTTGTTATTATATTTTGCAATAATGAATTAACGGTAAGAAGTTCTCGCAGCTTGGGCTTTGTGGTATTTTGGGCTTAGCTGGCTAACATCTCAGACGTGTTATCAAAACTAACAGCTAAGGATATCTGGTGCCGGTTAATGCACATAACTTGGCTGTCCTTGCGCTAAGTGTTATGCTAATCGCAAGAATGAAGATTAGAGATGCGGAGAGTTGTGGTTAATTAACAAGATAGTTTTATTGCTAATGACTTAACACCAAAGCAATGACAAAGTGGCTAAAGTTATCGCAACAAACTCAACGCATTGACGAAAGGCTCTGCAAAATATAT
Source organism: Limosilactobacillus walteri (assembly GCF_014830205.1). Taxonomy (NCBI): domain Bacteria; kingdom Bacillati; phylum Bacillota; class Bacilli; order Lactobacillales; family Lactobacillaceae; genus Limosilactobacillus; species Limosilactobacillus walteri. The sequence continues at coordinate 66,780 of NZ_QORN01000009.1, read as the reverse complement.
GCAGAGTCTTTGTTGTTTTAAACGACTAACGTTAATCGATTGATAAAATAATCGCTGAATTTATAACTCATATGATAGGATTATCATTTGTAACTAATGATTGTAATAATTAATAAATTTGTGAAAATAGCTTTAAATCCTTATATAACAGTAGGTGAGTAGCCTTTTTTACTAAAAATAAAAATTTTCTTTTGATAAATGAGTTGAAAAAATTGACGATGGTAGTAGAATGACAAGTGAAAGTTAATATTAAACAACTGTCTTAAAAATTAAATATTTAAATTATAGTTATTTTGAATATCTGATTTTTGAAAATAACCGCTGGTTTAGCCGCCCGCTTTATCTAGGGATGGTGGCATCTTGCCAACAGGCAACGACGTTCATCTGGACGACAACCACAGATGAAATGCAACCTGGTAGTGACCATGTGCAGGCCGCTACTTATCTTGAAGAGTTTTCACCTTTTATTTATGATACAAGTGATTATTGCATGACTTAATAACTCTAAGAGATAGTGACAAGTATGCGCCAGTTGGCTTGGGACTAGTTCCTTATAAACTGGCGGATAGGCTATTATGATTGCATCAAAAAAGGCGACCCCCGATGCCTACTTGCGATGGATTATAATGGTGGTTGTCGCTTGACTGAATGGTGGTACAGTTGAGTTTTATAAATTATGAAGCAACAGTTTTGTGCATTGCCTGTTGCAGCCACCGCTCCCTAACAGATATAAGGTTTATGGCCTTATAATATAATGGGTATCATTATTATAGAGAACGTTGCAAGATTGATATGTCAAACGGTCGATAATGCTTATAAGAAACCCCCGAATACTTAACTTTAAGCAATTCACTGGTAGCATTACTTCCCCCAGATAAGTTAAAATATAGGCTTTATTGTCTACGCCAACAGCAATGAGCAGATGGTATTTTATTTTTATCATATAAACGTAAGGCTACTGGATAGATACTGTTCATGACAGTCAAGCGAGCTTCGATCCGACGGTACACATAACATTAGTTAACGATACTAATGATGCCCGCAAAGTCGGCACAGAATTACGATAGTATGGCTAATGTGCTAAGCCTGCTATAATGTAAGCCGCTTGATGGTAAGTTTTAATGTTGAATGGTGGACTTATCATCAAAGTTAGTTGTGCGTAAACTAACCAAAAAAGGATTTTCTGAAAGATGAAAATCCTTTTTTGTTTTAAATAAAAATTCAATTGATAAATTGGGAAAAGTGTAATAAGATAAGTGCAGATAAAAAACACGAATGCATTTCAAGTAGGTTGTATAGAGAAGCAGCGGTTGGTGCAAGCTGTCGACCGAAACTCCGGTGCAAGTATATGTGGGCGGGTAATTCCGCACGGTTAGTAGCCGTTATCTACTTCGAGGGTGACTTATTAGTCAAACTTGGGTGGTACCGCGGAACTTAGAGCCATTTCGTCCCAAAATATTGAGGATGGAGTGGCTCTTTTTATATACTAGGAGGATATACGATGTTAGATATTAAAAAGATTCGTCAAGACCCTGACTTTTATAAGGAAAAATTAGCTACCCGTGGTGTTAAACCAGAAGAAATCGATGAAGTGATTGCACTTGATAAGAAGCGCCGTGAATTACTTCAACAGACAGAGACTATGAAGGCTGAACGGAATGAAGCTTCTAAGAAAATTGGTGAGGCTAAACGCAATGGTAAATCTGCCGATGCTGCAATCAAAGAAACGCGTGAACTTGGTGACAAGATCAAGGAACTAGATGAAGAAGTTGAAGCAAATGATGCGATCCTTCACGATAAGATGGCTCATTTGCCAAATATTCCTCATGATGGGGTACCCGTTAGCTTGACTGAAGATGGGGCAGTTGAACTTCGGAAGGTTGGTAACGTTCGGAAGTTTGATTTTGAACCAAAGCACCACTGGGATATTGGTGAAAATCTGGGGATCTTAGACTTTGATCGTGCTGGCAAAGTATCTGGTGCACGGTTTGTCTACTATCTTGGCCTTGGTGCCCAATTGGAACGGGCGGTTTATAACTTTATGCTTGATGAACACATGGCTGATGGCTACACTGAAGTAATTCCGCCATACATTGTTAACGCTGCTTCGATGTACGGTACTGGTCAATTCCCTAAGTTTAAGGAAGGCGTTTACCAAGTTAATGGTGAAGATATGACCCTTATTCCAACAGCGGAAGTTCCATTGACGAACTACTACCGGGGTGAAGTAATCCCAACCGAAGAATTACCAGTTTATGTTACTGCCTTAACCCCATGTTTCCGTTCAGAAGCTGGGGCTGCTGGTCGTGATACCCGAGGATTGATCCGGATGCACCAATTCAATAAGGTTGAAATGGTTAAGTACACAAAACCAGAAAATTCATGGGATGAACTTGAAAAGATGACAGCAAATGCTGAAAATATCTTGAAGAAGATCGGCTTACCATATCATGTTATTACTTTAACTACTGGGGACATGAGTTTTACTGCTTCTGAGACTCACGACTTGGAATTATGGATGCCAGCACAAAACAAGTACCGTGAAGTATCGAGTTGCTCAAACTGCTTGGACTTCCAAGCACGGCGGATGCACACTCAATATCGTGACGAAAATGGTAAACTCCAATACGTTCACACACTAAATGGTTCTGGTTTAGCTGTTGGTCGGACCGTTGCTGCTATTTTGGAAAACTACCAAAATGAAGATGGTTCTGTAACAATTCCTGAAGTCTTAGTACCATACATGCACGGTGTAACCAAGATTACTAAGGAAAATGCTGTTCCATTCCGTAACAAGACTAATAAGTAAGGGGATGTGGCGATGTTAATCACTACAACAGAAAATATTCCGGGACATAAATATGAAGTTCTTGGCGAAGTATATGGTCTAACAACCCAATCCAAAAACGTCTTGAGTAATATTGGTGCGGGGTTAAAAAATATTGTTGGTGGTGAGATTAAAGCATACACTAACATGTTGCATGAATCGCGTGAGAAGGCGATTTCGCGGATGAAAGATCAGGCTATCGAAAAGGGCGCTGATGCTGTCGTGATGATGCGGTTTGATTCAGGATCGATTAGCACTGATATGCAATCTGTTGTTGCCTATGGGACCGCGGTACGGTTTGTTGATTAAATAATGTCAAAATAACAAAAAGCCTCCCGAGTTAATTTTTAACTCAGGAGGTCCCCAGCAGGAGGCTGAGAAAAACTTTTGTTTTCTCTCAGCCTCCTGCTATTTTAATGAACGATAACAAAATAACCACAAGGTTCGAGTCTAAGAATGCACGATAATCAGTCCGTCTGCCTGTGACGTGTTAATCATCGAACTACCTTGCCGAGGAGGTGATTTTCTACTCCTTTTTTATTTATAAATCAATTATTTTATATTCAAATCCCTGCTCGTTAACAAATCGTAGTACATCTGCCGTTTTTAGAAAGATTGTATGGGTATTCTCGTTAGGATGGAAAGTTAAAATTGGTTCTTGTAGCATTTCCTTATCAAATAACACGGTAATATTGTGAGCAGAATTGTTCATAAGGCCGAAGGGGGAAATGATCCCGGGAACTAGGCCTAGTTGTTCTTTAATATCATGGTCGTGTGCCATTGAAACCCGTTTAGCACCGGTGAGATCTTGAAACTCATGAAAATCAAGCCGTTTCTTATCATCCATGATTAATAAATAAAAATGCTTTTTCTTATCTTTTAAGAACATTGATTTCGTGCGGACGCCAATATGTCCTTCGATATACTGGTCTGCTTCTTCTGTTGTTTCCGCAGCAGGATGATCAACCATCTCATAACTAATATTTAGGCGTGTTAGTTCTTCCATTATTTGATTATACGTTCCAATTGCCATCGATATTCACCACCATTTTATTTAACTTTATTATACTGCAATCGCTTTCAAAAATTGATAAGAAAAGTCTCATAATTCAACGAGAACTCATGAAAAGCTGCTTAATAAAATTAAGAGTTTTATAGCTGGATTCTTTGATTTTTCTTGTTTGAAACGCTGTCATCTTAGGAAATGACACAACTAAGGGTTAACGCTTAACAATTAATCTTAGCGATAGTATAGTATTATCAACGTTAAAATTTGATTAAAAAGGAGTCGGTATAGATGCAAAGCAGCAAGTGGAAAAACATGATCATTACCATTGTTGCAGTTCTTGGAATTGTGGTAGGGTGGCAAATGGTCGAACCTCAGCGGGTATCTGCCGACGAACCTACATATACGTTTGCAACTAACAATACTTTTGAACCATTTGAAATTCAGGATAGTAAAGGCGGTTACTCGGGTAAAAATCCTGGGATTGAAATTGAAATGCTTAAGAAGATTGCTAAACACGAGCATTTTAAATATGAATTAAAACCAATGAGTTTTAACGGTGATCTTCAAGCCCTGGAATCGGGGCAAGTTGATGCGGTAATTGCCGGGATGAGTGTTACTGATGAGCGGAAAGAAAAATATGATTTCTCAACGCCGTACTATACGGATGGCGTGGAAATGGCCGTCGCGAAGGATAGTAATATTAAATCGATGAAGCAGTTAAAAGGAAAGACTGTCTCTGCTAAATCTGGGACGAGTGCTGCCTTGTTCTTGAAGAAAAACCAAAAGAAGTATGGCTACAAAATTCGTTATTTCGATTCATCAAACACAATGTGGAATGACGTTAAAACCGGGAATACTGTTGCGACCTTTGATGATGGTCCGGTGCTAGAATACGGGATTAAAGAAGGGGTTCCGCTTAAGATCGTCACTAAAAAGCCAATTGATGCTCAACCAGTTGCCGTTGGATTCCAAAAGGGAAAGAACCTTGAATTACAAAAGAAAATGAATGATGGAATCAAATGGTTGAAGGATACTGGTCAGATGGACCAAATTATCAACAAGTATACTAAGAGTGATAAAACTACAAAGAGCAATGCAGGAAGCCGGACTATTTGGGGCTTGATTAAGGCTAACTACCCAGCATTACTCCGTGGTTTATGGATGACAATTGAATTGACGGTAGTGGGGATTATCTTTGCAATGATCTTTGGGGTAATCCTAGGAATCTTGGGAATTGTTCAAAATAAATTCGCCAATGCGGTATCAAGCGTTTTGATTTATATCTTCCGTGGTATTCCAATGATTGTTTTGGCCTTCTTTATTTATATGGGGGTCCCAAACGTAATTGGACATAAGGTGCCGTTGTTCTTAGCTGGTGTTTTGACATTGACATTTGACGAAGGTGCTTATATTGGGGCCATTGTTAAAGGTGGCTTTGAATCGGTAAATATTGGTCAGTGGGAAGCTGCGCGAAGTCTAGGGTTACCTTATAGTAAAGCCTTGATTAAAGTTATTGCACCTCAAGGATTCAAATTAATGGTTCCTTCATTAGTTAACCAATTTATCATTACGTTGAAAGATACCTCAATCCTTTCAGCAATTGGGGTAATGGAATTAACGCAAACAGGTACAGTTATTATTTCGCAAAATATGGAAGGGTTTAAGATGTGGCTGATTATCGGGACGATGTATATCATCATCATTACCCTATTAACATGGTTATCAAACTACGTACAAAAGAGGATGGCTTAAGATGGATAAACACTATAAAGTACAAGTAAAAGACTTGCATAAGAGTTACGGCAGTAATGATGTCCTTAAAGGAATCAATCTAAATGTTAAGCCCAATGAAGTGGTTTGCATGATTGGGCCGTCTGGTTCTGGTAAAAGTACCTTTTTACGGTGTATCAATAAGTTAGAGGAACCAAATAGCGGGCACATCTATGTTGATGGTTATGACATTGCTGATCCGCAGGTTAATATTAATAAGGTTCGGGAAAATATTGGAATGGTATTTCAGCATTTTAACCTATTTCCCAATATGAATGTATTGGAAAATATAACTTTAGCACCAGTTCAATTAGGAAAAATGACCAAAGCAGAAGCAGAAAAAGCAGCGATGCATTATCTTGATCTCGTTGGTTTACAAGATAAGGCGACTGCTAATCCAGTTAAGCTTTCTGGTGGACAGCAGCAACGGGTGGCAATTGCCCGTGCCTTGGCAATGAAACCTGATGTGATGTTATTTGATGAACCAACAAGTGCCTTAGATCCTGAAATGGTTGGCGATGTGCTGGCAGTAATGAAGCGGCTGGCACAGGAAGGGATGACCATGATTGTTGTTACGCATGAAATGGGCTTTGCTAAACAGGTAGCAGATCGGGTAGTATTCTTCCATGATGGCGATATTCGTGAACAAGGAACTCCCGAAGAAATTTTTGGTAATCCCCAACATGAAGACACGAAGAATTTCCTAGATAAAGTCCTAAATGTTTAATAATCAGTTGATTATTGTTAATTTAAATTTGACAAAGTTAGGATAATCATTATAATAATGAGTAACTTCTAATAATTGGTTGACAGAGAATCTAGTACTTGCTGAAAGCTAGATCCAATTAAATGGCATGAGCGTTTAAAATGGAGTGGTTTCCTTATCAACCGAGAGGTAGCTGTAAAGCTATAAAGATGGGTGGAACCGCGTTAAGAACGTCCCTGGTATTAATTGCCAGAGGCGTTTTTCTTTGCTTACGAAAACGTTTTTGTTGTTAATTAAACTTTTAAGGAGGCATATTATGGACGAAAAACAACAACAGAAGTTAGAACGATCGCTAAAAAGTCGCCACGTGACGATGATTGCTATTGGTGGTGCTATCGGGACCGGTCTTTTCCTTGGTTCGGGGACAGCTATACACCAAGCGGGACCAGCAATCATTCTTTCATACCTAATCGTCGGTATCTTTTGCTTCTTTATGATGCGGGCACTAGGAGAATTAATTTTAGCGGATACATCGAAACATTCCTTTATCGATGCAGTTAAAGAATACCTTGGTGATCGGATGGAGTTTGTGGCTGGCTGGATGTATTGGGCCTGCTGGCTGACCCTTGCAATGGCTGATTTAACAGCAACGGGGATTTATCTAAAATATTGGTTCCCTAATTTACCGCAGTGGGTTGGACCGCTGATTATCGTTATTTTACTGATGCTTGTAAACATGGTTAATGTCGGCCTGTTCGGGGAACTAGAAAGCTGGTTCTCAATGATCAAAGTGGTTGCAATTTTAGCATTGATTGCTGTCGGAGTTATCTTACTCGTAATGCATGGCCACGTAGAAGGACGGACTGTTACTTTAGCCAACTTGGTTAACCATGGTGGCTTTTTCCCGACTGGACCGATGGGCTTTTTGATGTCATTTCAAATGGTTGTGTTTGCTTTTGTCGGCATTGAAATGGTTGGGTTGACTGCTGGTGAAACTAAAAACCCAAAGAAAGATATTCCTAAAGCGATTAATACTTTACCAGTACGGATTGGTTTATTTTATATTGGTTCGATGATTGCAATGATGGCAATTTATCCTTGGTTCCAGATCAAAACCACATCGAGTCCATTTGTTCAAGTTTTTGTAGCGATTGGAGTGCCAGGGGCAGCAGCTATCTTAAACTTTGTGGTATTAACGGCTGCAATGTCAGCTACTAATAGTGCGATCTTTAGTACCAGCCGATCCTTATACTCATTGTCACGAAGCGGTAACGCCCCGCAAAGATTTGGTGAATTAAGTGCTAAGGCTGTTCCCAACAATGCCTTGACTTTCTCATCATTGATTCTATTTATTACTGTTATTTTGAATTACATCATGCCAGCGGGAATTTTTGATGTTATTGCTGGTATTTCAACGATTACATTTATCTTTACTTGGATTATTATCATGGTGGCCCACATTAAGTATCGCAAGCAAAATCCGAAAGGGGTAACGGACTTTAAGATGCCGGGTTATCCAATTACCAGTTGGATTACAATTGCTTTCTTTTTAGCCGTCTTAGTGATTCTGTTGTTTATTGATTCAACCCGGATTCCGTTAATCCTTTCAATTATTATTTTTGCGTTACTTGCTTATGGCTACGGATTTTTAAACTAAGAAAAATTAATTTATGAAAGCGTCTAAATGTTTTTAGGCGTTTTTCTTTTGCGTTTGGGAAAGATTAGTTCAAAAGGAAGCAGAAATGTAATATATACGATGTTTCTGTCCGATAAGTAAAAGTGCTCTAAATGTTGATGTGACGCTATTTGTTTGCTATTTAAATGGTGGGCGCTTATACTGAAAGTGTGGAAAGATAGAAGGCCGAAATTAACAAACATCTTCTCATAATAAAACTACTTTGAAGTAAGTTAATTAGACTTTTTGCATAAAAATTACCAACACCCCACTCCACATGAAACGTTTAGTTTCTCTGTAAAAAAAGTATATTGAGCTAAAAGTAATTAGTGGCCATATCTACAACAAACCTATAATGATAAGCTTAAGTTCCTCGTATTAAGCAGATAGATAAGTTACCATAACAAACTAGAACTAGTAGGCCTTTCTTCCCACCTCCATACGGATGCTTGGAGACCCAGAATGTTGTTCCGATAGGCATTTTGGGCCTCCGCTAGTTTAAACCGAGATTAAATGATATTTCCCAGGAAATATTGATTTTGTGAAGTGGGAAATGTTGCAGAAATTAGAAGAACAATTGCTCAATTAACCTGTAATAGGTATAATAGAAATCCTTGGCAGGGGCGAAGAAGAACCGCGTGGCAGATACATTTTGCCAGGATCGGTTCTTCTTTTCTTTTCATGAATATATGATAGCGTTTTCATATGTTGACAAAAAACTTTGTGAAATTTTTTGTCGGAATAAAAGTGATTATAACAGCTGACTTTGCAAGATAATTCAACTTAAAATAATAAAAATTCACAAAATGTCTATAAAACAGCGCTTTACAGAAAAGAAATTTAAAGATATTCTTAAGAGGTTAACTCGCCACAAATGCAATTATAATATCTTAATTTGGAACGGCCGTTAACGAATATTCTATTTAAGGAGGGTACACAGCCATGTCTATGTATCTTATTGTTAACATTATTGGGCTGGTTGTCTTTCTTGGGATTGGATGGCTTTTTTCCAAGGATCGAAAGGCAATCAACTGGAAAACTGTAGGAATCATGGTAATTTTGAACTTGTTACTAGCATGGTTCTTAGTAAGTTCACCAGCAGGTCGTGCAGGGGTTAAAGCGGCTGCCGATGGATTTGCTTGGATTGTTAATGTATCTGCAAAAGGTACTGTCTTTGCTTTGGGTGGTTGGTACAACACCAAAAACCTTAACTTCATTTGTTCAGCATTGATGCCAATTCTTATGATTGTTCCATTGTTCGATATATTAAACTACATTGGTGTATTACCATGGATTATTAAGTGGATCGGACGGGGACTTTCATTCATCACCGGTGAACCTAAGTTTGAATCATTCTTTGCTGTAGAAATGATGTTCTTAGGTAACACTGAAGTTTTGGCTGTTTCTGGTATGCAGATGCGGGCAATGAACAAGGAACGTAACTTGACGATTGCCATGATGTCAATGTCTTGTGTTACTGCTTCCATTCTTGGTGCATATATTGAAATGATGCCAGGACAATATATTCTGACTGCTGTTCCAATTAACATTATTAATTCTTTAATCGCTGCAAGTATGTTGAATCCTGTTACTGTACCAGCTGAAGATGATACTATCGAAAAAGTTGGTGCTGAAGTTGATTCTGATAAGCGGGAACCATTCTTTAGTTTCTTAGGTGACTCAATCTTAGGTGCTGGTAAGTTGATCCTTATCATCATTGCTAACGTTGTTGCTTTCGTTGCTTTAGCTGCTTTAATCGATGCTATCTTAGCATTATTCTGGAAGCAATTATCGCTTGAAAGTATCCTCGGGGTTGTTATGTTCCCATTCTCATGGCTACTCGGATTACCTGTTCATCAAGCATGGATGCTTTCACAAGATATGGGTATGAAGTTAGTTACTAACGAATTCGTTGTTATGGGTAAAGTTACCGGTGAAATTAACAACTACGCACCACACTTGCGGGCTGTCTTGACTGTCTTTGTTACTTCCTTTGCTAACTTTGGTACTTTAGGTATGATTATCGGTGCCTTCAAGGGATTAGTTGATAAAGAAAAGAACGACTACATCGCTGCAAACATTGGTTACTTAATGCTTTCTGGTATTTTAGTTTCACTATTATCAGCAGCATTTGTTGGCCTCTTTGTTTGGTAAAATTGAAAAGCAGCTGTCAAAGCTGCTTTTTTTTACACTAAGTTCGTAAACGCTTGCAAAACAAAAGGAGACGATTAATTATGACTACAAAAATTATTATGGATACAGATCCAGGTATTGATGACGCAGCTGCCTTAACAATGGCAATCAATAACCCTGCACTTGATTTGAAGTTAGTTACGACTGTTGCTGGTAACGTTACTGTTGATAAGACAACTGCCAATGCGTTGAAGATTGTGCATTTCTTCGGAAAAGATATTCCGGTTGCGGCAGGGGCTGAACAGCCATTAATCAAGCCATTTGAAGATGCAGCGCGGATTCATGGTGAATCAGGAATGCCTGGCTATGACTTTGGAAATGACTATGGTGAACCAATTAAAAAGACAGCAGTTGAAGCACTTCATGATGCTATTATGGCTGAAGATGAGGTCGTATTAGTGCCAACTGGTTCATACACTAACATTGCTTTATTATTTAGTGAATATCCAGAAGTTAAAAGTCATATTAAGCAAATTGTTGCCATGGGTGGTTCATTCTCTGGCGGTAACATGACCAGTGCAGCTGAATTTAATGTCTTTACCGACCCGGATGCTGCTAAGATTATGTATAATGCGGGCGTTCCAATTGTGACTGTTGGTTTAGATGTTACCTTGAAAGCTCTTCTCACCGCTGACACAATTGAAAAATTAGGCAAATTAAACAAAGCAGGAGAAATGCTGCATGGCCTAATTACCCACTATAATGATGGTAGCGATGAAGGACGTCCAATGCATGATGTTAACACGATCTTCTACCTTCTGCACCCAGAAGCATTTACTACAAAGGATATGTGGGTAGATGTTCAAACAGATGGTCCAGCAATTGGGGCTACTGTTGGAGATGTGCGGGCTGCTTATCATGATGGCAAGACTAATGCTAAGGTTTGCTTAGACATTGATGCTGATTACTTCAATAAGTGGTTCTTAGAAGAAGTTGCAAAGATTAAATAAAATGCAAAAAGGCCGAGTAAACCTCGGTCCTTTTTTATACCAAACGAAATGTCTTGTTGCCGATTACACAAGCATTTAAGTTTTTGTTGAAAGCGCTTTTTGATATGATGTTGTTAGAGACATTATTAAGGAGATGGCAAAATGGAATTTAAAAATATTATGATTGCTGGTGCAGGTGTTTTAGGTAGCCAAATTGCTTATCAAACAGCTTTATCAGGATTTCCAGTAACCGTTTATAATCATCATATTGATACAGCAGAACGGCGTATCAAGGCTTTAAAGGCTGATTACCAACGGGACTTACATTTAACTGATGAAGAATTCCAAAAAGGTCTCGATAATATTAAGGTGATTACTGACGATATTGAAACGGCGGTTAAAGATGCAGATTTGATGATTGAGGCTTTACCAGAATCATTAGAATTAAAAGATAGTTTTTACCAAGAAGTGTCTAAACTGGCACCAGAAAAAACAGTATTTGCAAGTAATTCATCAACCTTTATTCCTAGTCAATTGGCTCCGCATACTGACCGGCCAACGAAATTCTTAAATATGCACTTTGCAAATCATATTTGGCGGTTTAACGTTGTTGAAATTATGGGTTCTGCTAAAACAGAGCCAGCAGTAATTGAAGCAGCAACTAAATTTGCTCGTGAAATTAAGATGGTTCCAATTGTTTTGCATAAAGAACAGCATGGGTATATTCTTAACTCACTCTTAATACCGTTATTAGCAGCTGGTTTAGGGTTATGGGCTAAAGGTGTTGCAGAACCAGAAACGATTGATAAAGATTGGATGATTTCAACTGGTGCACCAATGGGACCGTTTGGAATCTTGGATATGGTTGGTTTACGGACAGCAGCTCAAATTGAGTTAAACGCATATGCTCAAACAAAAGATGAAAGTCATAAGGCAATTGCAGAAAAGATGCAAGAAATGATAAAGGAAGGGCATGAAGGAAAAGAATCCGGTCAAGGGTTCTATACTTATCCTCATCCTGCCTTTATGGATCCAGACTTCTTGAAGCATTAAACTATAAAAAATAGAGTAGGGGGAGTGAGACAGAACTAGCTTGCTAGTTCGTTTTTCGACGCGAAGCTAGCCTTTAGGGAACCCCCGCAAGCACAAAGAGGACTCTAGTGTTCGGATTTTCCGAACGCTAGAGTCCCTTTGTGTACTGCGCTGTAGCATTTTCAACTATATAGGAGACTTATGTCAGAGCCCCTTTCCTACGATTAGTCAAGAAAAATATTTAGAAAAGAAGAGTAATACTAAACCAACCCGGTTCTTATTCAAAAATCGAGCGCGAAAGGGAGTTACGAGGTTGCAACAAGCGGGAATTTACGGTACAGTAATATAGAACGTGAAACAATAAATGTTTCACGAAAGGAGACTTAATAAATGAATCCGGAACAATTCCAACAAGCATTGGCCGACCACGGCATTGCATTATCAGTAACGCAAATGGAACAATTTGCTGACTACTATCACTTATTAGTCCAGACTAACGAGCATGTAAACCTTACACGAATTACTGAGAAAAAAGAGGTGTATTTAAAACACTTCTATGATTCAATTACAGGCGTTTTTGCAGAACCACGGTTACAAAATGAAACGCTGACCTTATGCGATATTGGTGCTGGCGCTGGTTTCCCATCGTTACCGCTTAAAATTGCTTTTCCACAGTTGAAAGTAACTATTGTGGATTCGTTAAATAAACGGATTGCTTTTTTGAATGATTTAGTTGCTAAGCTTGGTCTGGAGAATGTGACGCTCATCCATGATCGTGCTGAGACCTTTAGTGCCAAGCAAAGTCCTTACCGCGAAAAATTTGATATTGTTACTGCCCGAGCGGTGGCAAGGTTAGCAGTCCTTAGCGAATTATGTTTGCCCGCGGTTAAGGTTGGTGGTGAATTCATCGCTTATAAGGCTAGTGCTGCTCCTGAAGAATTACAACAAGGTGGGACAGCAATCAAAAAACTTGGTGGTAAAGTCCAAAAGACGGTAACTTTGACCTTGCCAGGGACAGATGATGAACGTAATATAATTGTGATTGATAAAGTCCAATCGACACCTAACAAATATCCGCGTCGTCCTGGTTTACCAAGTAAGAAACCAATTCAATAAAATAAGGAGTTAAGATTATGGCTTTTTCATTATTTGGTATTGGAAAAAATAATTCTGATAGTACAAAAAATAAGGTCGTTGAAGTAAAACTGGACCAAATTATCCCTAATCGTTACCAGCCACGAAAAGTTTTTGACCAAGATGGCATTCGTGAGTTAGCCCAAACAATTGACGAGCATGGTTTGCTACAACCGATTGTGCTTCGTGAATATGAACCAGCAAAGTATGAAATTATCGCTGGGGAGCGACGTTATCGGGCAATGAAGCTCTTGAAGTGGGAAAAAGCGCCAGCCATTATTGAGAAGATGAGTGATCAGGAGACTGCATCTTTAGCCTTAATTGAAAATTTGCAACGATCCCAATTAAGTTCGGTTGAAGAAGCACAGGCATATCGGCAATTGATGGACCTTAATCACTTAACGCAATCTCAACTCGCAAAGGGGATGGGAAAAAGTCAATCATTTGTTGCTAACAAGTTGCGGTTATTACGGTTGATTACCCCTGTTCAAACAGCAATTCTTGACCATCGGATTTCGGAACGTCATGGCCGGGCGCTATTAGACCTTAATGAAAAACAACAACGTGATATGTTAATGCGGATTGTTAATGAGCGCTTGACTGTTCGGCAGACAGAAGATGAAGTAGCCCGGTTATTAGGCCGTCCTCTCCCTTCAGAAATTGCAGAATTAAAAGCAGCAGCAAAACGGAAGGAACTTGCTTCACTTGAAGTGCACTCGGAAGAAGAACGTGAAGAAGCCGTTGAAGAAGCGCCGGTAATAAAGAAAAAAGTTACTAAACGAAAGACAAATAAAAAAACGAAAAGTACCAAAACTAAACAAGCTAATGATGCGCGGATTGCCCTTAATACGATTAAGAAATCAATTAAGATGGCAACCACTAACGGCTTTGAAATTAAGACACATGAAGAAGATAATGGTGATACTTACCAATTGACGATTGAAATTCCGAAAAAGCAGTAGGGAGGCCAAAAGATGGGTTCTGTAATTGCACTAGCAAACCAAAAAGGCGGCGTTGGTAAAACAACGACGAGTGTCAACTTAGGTGCGTGTCTAGCTGACCTTGGGCAACGAGTCTTGCTAATCGACTTAGATCCTCAAGGAAACGCAACTAGCGGCTTGGGAGTTGAAAAACAAAGTATCGAGCAAAGCGTTTATGATGCGCTGATTAATGATGTGCCGCTAAAAGATGTTATTCAAACAACCAGTCACCCAGGAGTTGACATTGCGCCGACAACGATTGCTTTATCAGGAGCAGAAGTAGAATTAACTAACCTGATGGCACGGGAAACAAGGCTTAAGGACTCATTTGGGGAGATTCGCGCTGAGTATGACTTTATCCTCATTGACTGTCCGCCTTCGCTCGGCCTACTGACTATCAATGCCTTTACAGCATGTGACTCGATCCTTATTCCTGTCCAAAGCGAGTATTATGCTCTTGAAGGATTAAGCCAGTTGCTAAATACAATTAAACTTGTTAGAAAGCACTTTAACCCGCAACTAAGAATTGAGGGTGTTCTGCTGACGATGTTTGATAAGCGGACTAACTTGGGACAACAGGTAAATGCGGAAGTGAAAAAATTCTTTGGCGACCAAGTTTACAATACAATTATTCCGCGTAATGTTCGTTTATCAGAGGCACCAAGTCACGGCTTAGCAATTATTGATTATGATAAAAATTCAACAGGTGCACACGTTTACCAACAATTAGCAAAGGAAGTGTTGGCCAACCATGGCAAAGCATAAAAAGAGTGGATTAGGACGCGGAATCGAGGCGCTCTTTGCAGAGAATACGGTAACAGAGCCAGCAGCGGATGAGACAATTCAAGATATTAAGTTATCATTGATCCACCCTAACCCATATCAGCCACGGCGGACGTTTGATCAAAAATCATTAGCCGAATTGGCAGCATCGATTGAAAAATCGGGGGTCTTTCAACCAATCATTCTTCGCCAATCAGACCCGGCAATTAACCGTTACGAATTGATAGCTGGTGAACGGCGTTTTCGAGCTTCCAAACTCGCTAAGCAAAAAACAATCCCTGCGATTATTCGCAATATGACCGATGAGCAGATGATGGAAGTTGCTGTTTTGGAAAATCTGCAACGGGAAGACTTGACTCCATTAGAAGAAGCGCAGGCATATCAAATGTTAATGGACAAATTATCTCTTACTCAGGCACAAGTTGCCGTACGATTGGGTAAGAGTCGCCCATATATTGCTAATTATTTACGGTTATTAGGACTACCAACGGTGATCAAAGAGTTCTTAAATAATGGCAAACTATCAATGGGGCAAGCACGGACGATTCTTGGACTAAAGGATAAGACAAAGCTTGTTCCGCTGGCGCAACGAGCGGTGGACAAAAATCTGACTGTTCGGCAATTAGAAGAAGTTGTGGCACAGTTAAACGGTACTGCTAAGAAAAAAGAACAACGGCGCAGTCAACGAAAACCGGTGTATATTCGGGCAGCCGAATCGCAACTGCAAAGTAAATTTGGAACCAAAGTGTCGGTTGCACAAAGCCGCAAAAAGGGAACTGGTAAGATTGAAATCCCGTACAGCTCAAATGAAGACTTTACGCGAATCTTAGAACTATTAAATATTACCCTTGATTAAGGAGGAATTACTCATGGCAACTTATGATAAAGGCGACATTGTAATGATGAAAAAAGCACATCCTTGTGGAACGAATCGTTGGTTGATCACGCGGGTTGGTGCAGACATTAAAATTGAATGTCAAGGATGCGGTCATATTGTCATGATGACCCGCCAAAAGTTCGATAAGGGCTTGAAAAAAGTCCTTGAGAAGGCTGATCAACAAGATTAATGTTTTTGATGATTACTAGTCACAAATACACAATTGTAGCTTAAAATAATAATTGATTAATTGAAAAGGAAAGTGAACAATATATGTCATTAACTGCAGGAATCGTTGGGTTACCAAATGTTGGTAAATCAACACTTTTTAACGCCATTACTAAAGCCGGGGCTGAAATGGCCAACTACCCATTTGCGACAATCGATCCCAACGTGGGAATGGTTGAAGTGCCTGATAGTCGTCTTGATCGAATTCAAGAATTGATCCCCGCAAAAAAGATTGTCCCAACAACCTTTGAATTTACCGACATTGCCGGAATTGTTAAAGGGGCAAGTAAGGGTGAAGGTCTCGGTAACAAGTTCTTAGAAAATATTCGTCAAACAGATGCGATCGTTCACGTTGTGCGGGCGTTTGATGATAGCGACATCACTAGTGTCTCGGGTAAGGTTGACCCAATTGAAGATATCGATACAATTAATTTGGAATTAGTTATGGCCGACTTAGATGCTGTTAATAAGCGTTTAGCTAAGGTTCAGCGAGCAGCTAAGGGTCAAGATAAGGATGCTTTAGCAGAACTAGAAGTCCTTAATAAGATCAAGCCCGTTCTTGAAGATGGTAAGAGTGTTCGCTCAATTGATTTTAAAGATGATGAACAAAAGATTGTTAAGGGTCTCTTCTTACTAACAAGCAAGCCCGTCCTCTATGTTGCAAACATTGCCGAAGAAGACATGGCTGATCCTGAAAGCAACAAGTACATGGATGCCATTAGGGAGCATGTTAAAGACGATGGTGAAGTAATTGGGGTTGCCGCTGCTGCCGAAGAACAGATTGCCGAGATGGATGAAGCCGATAAAGCCGACTTCCTTGAAATGGAAGGGGTAACAGAGCCTGGTTTGAATCGGTTGATTCGGGCAGCATATAAGCTTCTTGGCTTAGAAACCTTCTTTACCGCTGGCGGTCCAGAAACACGGGCATGGACTTACAAAAAGGGGACCAAGGCTCCTCAAGCTGCGGGGATTATTCACTCTGACTTTGAACGTGGCTTTATCCGTGCCGAAGTAATGAGTTTTGAAGATCTTGACAAGCTTGGTTCAGAATCAGCAGTTAAGGAAGCAGGAAAGCTCCGTCTTGAAGGTAAAGATTATGTAATGCAAGATGGTGACATTGTTGAATTCCGGTTCAACGTCTAAAACTCTAATGATGGGAGAGAAGTTTTAAAGTGAGTGAAGAACAACCACGTAACGCCCAAGCTGGACAGCGGCAGAGGCAACTAGAAAAAGAACGCCGTCAAGCTAGCGGAAATGCTTTTAGCAATTATAATTTGACACGTAAAAATGAAGATTTCATGTACCAGCTAAATAAGCAATTAGATCGGCTTGACGTTCCCTCTGATAAAAAAGCAGAAATGCTGCAAGAAACAATTAGTAAATTGTTAGCTGGACAAAAGAAAAATCAAACCGCGCGGACGTTATTAGGAACCCCGACCGAATACGCAAAAGAATTAAAAAATCCTAAGCCAACGCCTGCTCAAGCCAGTAAGCAGTCAATAAAACTATTGGCAATTGATAATATGCTAATTTTCTTAAGTATCTTTACGTTTATGTTTGGATTAATGTTCTGGTTATCGCCAGCAGCAATGCAAACTAAGAATGCTGGTAGTAGTGGTATTACAGCAATTTTAATTGTTGCCATTACGGGGGGCCTTATTTTTGGGTATGTTGCAACCCAGGTTCAGCCACAAATTAATGAAAAGGGTCAACGCGTAAGTAAAAAGCCGCTTTGGCAACGGATTTTGCTAATCGTAGCTGGATTAGCGGCATGGCTAATTATCTATATGCTCGTAAGCATGTTGCCAAACGCTATTAATCCACGGCTAAATCCATGGGTTTACATCATTATCGGGGTAGTTACCTTTATTGGTGATATGTACTTCCGTTCGAAGTTTCATGTTACGGGATCGCTTTATGGCAATCGGGCACCAAGAAAATAATAGATAAACTAAAAGAGTTTGTGCAAAATAATGATTTTGTTACAAGCTTTTTTATTTTTCGTAAACTTTGAAATAAATTTCTCGAAATATGTGGACAAATGTGCAGATGATTGATAAGATATAAATGTAAACTTATGAAAGCGTATTCAGATCTTGAGAGGAGATTATTAAATTATGAAATTAACACAAGCACAATTAGCAAAATACATGGACCACACCATGCTTAAGCCAGAAGCAACCGCAGAAATGATTGATAAGACTGTTGCAGAAGCACGCAAGTATAACACTGCTTCAGTATGTATCAATCCATACTGGGTTAAGCGGGTTCACGAAGGACTAGCTGGAACTGACATCAATACTTGTACTGTTATCGGCTTCCCTCTCGGTGCTACTTCTACCGAAAGCAAGGTCTTTGAAACTAAGCAAGCAATTGAAGATGGTGCTGACGAAGTTGATATGGTTATCAACATCGGTGAATTAAAGGGTGGCAATGATGATGCCGTTGTTGCTGATATTAAGGCCGTTGCAGATGCAACCCACGAAAAAGGGAAGGTACTTAAGGTAATTATTGAAAATGCTCTTCTTACTGATGAAGAAAAGACACGTGCAAGCAAGCTAACCGTAAAAGGCGGTGCTGACTTTGTTAAGACTTCCACCGGTTTTTCAACTTCAGGTGCTAAGGTAGAAGACGTTAAGATTATGCGTGAAGCAGTTGGCCCTGATTTCAAGATTAAGGCTGCTGGTGGAATTCACAGCTTACAAGAAGCTTACGATATGATTGAAGCAGGGGCAAACCGTTTAGGGGTATCAGCCTCCGTTCAAATCTTAGAAGAAGCTGCACAACAATAAGCAAAAAGGTTAATTGCTAATCTTAATTTAGAAATAGGAGGAGTCAAATATGTCATATAAACGTGTTTTTGTTATTGTAATGGACTCAGTTGGTACGGGTGCCGCTCATGACGCCGCAAAGTTTGATGATGTTGGTTCAGATACACTTGGTCATGTTGGCGAATATTATAAAGGCGCCTTAAAGTTGCCAAACCTTGGTAAATTAGGAATTAGCAATTTACGTGATAAGCCAATTGAAGGTGTGCCAGTTGCCGACCCAGCCATTGGTGATTACGGTAAGATGGAAGAAATTTCTGCGGGGAAAGATAGTATGGATGGCCACTGGGAAATGATGGGCTTGCCGGTAATGAAGCCTTTATCAACTTTCCCTAATGGCTTCCCACAAGAAATTGTTGATAAGCTTGAAAAGTTCTCTGGCCGTAAAGTAATCGTTAATAAACCATATTCAGGAACAGAAGTAATCCATGATTATGGTGAACGTCAAATGGAAACTGGTGAATTAATCCTTTATACTTCAGGCGATTCTGTAATGCAAATTGCCGCTCATGAAGATGTTATTCCTGTTGAAGAACTTTATAAGATCTGTGAATACGCTCGGACACTGGTTAATGGTCCGGAATATACTGTTGGGCGAATTATTGCGCGGCCATATGTTGGACCAGATAAAGACCACTTTACGCGGACGGCTAACCGGCATGACTTTAGCTTGAAGCCAATTGGTAAAACTGACATGGACCGGCTACGTGAAGCGGGTTATGAAGTAATCGGCGTCGGCAAGATTAATGATATCTTCTCTGGCGAAGGAATTGACAAAGGCTACCATAACGAAAGTAACATGGATGGGATGGACCACGTTGATGAAGTAATGAAGCAAGACTTTACTGGTTTTTGCTTTACTAACTTAGTTGACTTTGATGCAATGTATGGTCACCGTCGTAATCCAAAGGGCTTTGGTCAAGCATTGATGGACTTTGATAAGCGTCTCGGAAATGTTCTTGATCAAATGAAGCCTGATGACTTATTGATGGTAACTGCTGACCATGGTAACGATCCTGGCTTTAAGGGAACTGACCACACTCGTGAAAACGTTCCATTGTTGGTTTACTCACCATCGATGAACAAGCCAAACCAATCACTTGGCTTACGGAAGACCTTCTCTGACCTTGGAGCAACTATTTTGGAAAACTTCAATGTTAAACCGGTCAAGGGTACCAGTTTCTACAAGGAAATTAGCAACGACTAAGATTGTTTTGATGAAAGGGGCGAAATGTGATGCGAATGGTTGACATCATCGATACTAAACGGAATGGTGGAACGTTGAGTGATGAGCAATTACAATTCTTCGTTGATGGGGTAGTAAACGGGACAATTCCCGATTACCAAATTAGCGCACTCTTAATGGCAATTTATTTTCAAAAAATGACCAAGGAAGAGCAAACTAGTTTAACGATGAAGATGATGGAGTCCGGTGAACGACTAGATTTGAGTCGGATTCCGGGAATTAAAGTTGATAAACATTCCACTGGTGGTGTTGGTGATAAGGTTAGTCTGCCACTCGCCGCAATGGTTGCCGCAACTGGTATTCCAGTCCCCATGATTTCTGGTCGTGGTTTAGGCCACACGGGAGGAACGCTTGATAAGCTTGAAGCAATTCCAGGTTTTCGAGTAGAACTTTCTGAAGATGAATTTATTGATCAAGTTGCTCAAGAAAAACTGGCAATTGTTGGAGCTACTGGCGAAGTTGCACCTGCGGATAAAAAAATTTACGGTTTGCGGGATGTGACAGATACGGTTGACTCCATTCCATTGATTGCTAGCTCGATTATGAGTAAGAAGATTGCCTCTGGGACAGATGCGTTAGTGATTGATGTTAAAACAGGGGCCGGTGCCTTTATGAAAACGCTTGACCAATCTCGGGCACTTGCAAAGGCGTTAGTTGAAATTGGCAAACAAGCGGGGCTAAAGTGCATGGCGGTGATTTCTGACATGAATCAGCCGCTCGGCAATAAGATTGGTAATTCACTCGAAATAGAAGAATCATTAGATGTCTTAAAGGGCAAAGGGCCGGTTGATTTGACCGAGCTTGTACTAACACTTGGCAGTTATATGGTAGTGATGG
The DNA here is from genome assembly GCF_014830205.1 of Limosilactobacillus walteri. NCBI lineage: Bacteria > Bacillati > Bacillota > Bacilli > Lactobacillales > Lactobacillaceae > Limosilactobacillus > Limosilactobacillus walteri. The sequence goes on along the minus strand of NZ_QORN01000009.1, from coordinate 45,726 downwards.
GAGAGAAAGCCCAGACACCAGCAGAAGCGCGCAAAATGTTAGAACAAACAATTGCTGATGGGTCGGCGCTTGATCGTTTCAAAGCAATGATTGAGGCCCAAGGGGGAAACCCAGCAGTGGTCGATGATTACCAGTTGATGCCGCAAGCAAAATATCAAATTCCATTTAAAGCTGACCGTGATGGGGTATTAACTAAGTTATCAGCGGATGAAGTTGGAACGGCTAGCATGTTACTTGGTGGTGGTCGTCAAAAAGCTGATGATAAGCTCGATTATAGTGTTGGAATTGAACTACATCATAAGCTAGGTGATGAAGTTAAAGACGGGGAAACGCTTTTAACCATTTATAGTAATCGCCAAGATATTCCAGATGTCGAGCAGTTGTTACGTGAAAGTATTGAAATTAGTGACCATGGTGAAGTGCCAACACTAATTCATGAGATTGTTGAATAATTAGATTGAGGAGGAATATTTCAATGAGTACACATATTAATGCTAAAAAAGGTGATTACGCAGATACTGTCTTACTTCCGGGAGACCCATTGCGGGCAAAGTACATTGCTGAAAACTTTTTAGAGAATGTTAAGCAGGTTAACGCTGTCCGGAATGCTTTCGGTTACACTGGTGAATACAAGGGTCACCGAATCTCAGTTCAAGGTTCAGGAATGGGTATTCCATCAATGTCGATTTATATCAATGAATTAGTTCGTGAATTTGGGGTAAAGACAATTATCCGTGTTGGTTCTTGTGGTGGAATTGCTCCTGATGTTCATGTTCGTGATGTCCTTCTTGCCCAAGGATCTTCAACTGACTCGGCCGTAACGGTTAATACATTTGGCCCAGGTTTCCACTATGCACCATTGGCGGACTTTAAGTTACTAGACACTGCTTACCACGTTGCCGGCAAGTTAGGAATTGATACTAAAGTTGGTGACATTTTTGCTGCTGACCGGTTCTACAATGATGAACTGGATATGAGCAAGCTCCGTGATTATGGAATCTTAGGAACTGAAATGGAATCTGCGGGACTTTATCTCTTAGCGGCAAAGCTCCACTTCCGCGCCCTTTCTGTTTTGACTGTCAGTGACCTTATCTTTGGTGATGAAAAGGCAACCGCAGAAGAACGTGAAAGAACATTTAATGACATGATCAACATTTCTTTGGAAACAGCAATTGCTGATAAATAGTTGCTTGTCTTAATGGTGAAATACACCTTATAATATAAGATCGTAAGAAAAGCAAAGAAGCGAAGAAAAGATAATAAGCTTCTTTGCTTTTTATGGTTTAAGAAAGGGGGCTAAAGAATGGATGATAAGGATCGGATTGAATTAGCGCTTAAAGTAGCAACCTTGTATTACCGTGATGGCTGGAATCAAAGTGATATTGCCACCGAGCTGAATATTTCGCGGGCAACCGTGTCCCGATTATTGCAGTTTGGCCGGGAGCGTGGTTTGGTGACGATTAAAATTCACAATCCAATTGCACCATTGCATCAATTAGAAGTTGACCTACTTGCTAAATACCCATCATTACGCAAGATTATTATTGTGCCTGGAACTGATGATCCGTTGGAAGAAGTAGGAGCAGCGGGAGCGCAATATATTGAACAAGTAGTAAAGGATAAAGATATTATCGGTTTAGGCTGGGGAAAAACAGTCTATCAAGTGGGTCTGCACTTAAATCCTAAAGATGTATCGGATATTACGGTCGTGCAAATGAAAGGAAGCATGGCAAATACGAATACGCGTAACTATGCCTTTGAAACGGTAAATACTTTCGCTAATGCCTTTAATACGATTCCGCAATATTTGCCATTGCCAGTAATTTTTGACCATGCACAAACGCGTGAATTAGTGGCTAATGATACGCATATCAAGCACATCCTAAGACTGGGTGAACAATCCAATATTGCCGTCTTTACTGTAGGGACAGTTCGTGATTCTGCACTATTATTCAAGTTGGGATATTTCACGAAGCAAGAACAGCAAACCTTGCAACGAGAAGCAGTCGGGGATGTTTTTTCCCGTTTTATTGATAGTAAAGGCCGAATTGTTAACGAAAATATCAACCAGCGGACGATTGGGATTGCCCTCCCTGAATTAAGAAAGAAAAAGCATAGTATTTTAGTTACAGCTAATGTTGCTAAAGTACCGGCCGTTCATGGTGTTCTAACCGCTGGATATGCTAATACGTTAGTTATCGATCAAGAAAGTGCTAATAGCTTAGTCAATTTTTCTAAATAAATTTAATATTTCAATTGACCTCGGTAGAAAATCCTAGTAGAGTATACCTAATTAAAAATCAAAGGAGTTGCACTACAGATGTCAAATTGGGACACAAAATTTGCCAAGAAGGGCTTAACCTTCGACGATGTATTACTTATTCCAGCTGAAAGTCACGTTTTACCAAATGAAGTTGACTTGAGTACGCAGCTAGCTAAAAATATCAAGCTACATATTCCGCTTATCAGTGCTGGGATGGATACAGTTACAGAAGGACCAATGGCAATTGCGATGGCACTGCAAGGTGGCTTAGGGGTTGTTCATAAGAATATGTCAATCCAAGCACAATCAGGTGAAGTTGCTAATGTTAAGAGTGTAGTTGTACCAGCTGGCGCAACCAAAGCAGCTGTTGATGATCAAAATCGGTTACTAGTGGCTGCTGCGGTAGGGGTTACCAGTGATACTTTTGAACGTGCCGAATCCCTCTTAAAAGCGGGTGCAGATGCAATCGTGATTGATACTGCGCACGGGCATTCTGCCGGTGTTCTTCGCAAAATTGCGGAGATTCGTGAACACTTCCCCGAAGCAACGTTAATTGCTGGTAATGTTGCCACTGGTGAAGCAACCAAGGCATTATTTGATGCTGGTGTTGATGTAGTTAAAGTTGGGATCGGTCCAGGTTCAATTTGTACTACCCGGGTTGTTGCAGGGGTTGGTGTCCCTCAAATTACTGCTATTTATGACGCTGCGAGTGTTGCTCGTGAATATAATAAGCCGATTATTGCTGACGGTGGGATCAAGTACTCGGGAGACGTTGTAAAAGCACTTGCAGCTGGTGGTAATGCAGTTATGCTTGGTAGTATGCTTTCTGGGACGACGGAAGCACCTGGTGAAGTATTTGAAGACAACGGTAAGAAGTACAAAGCTTATCGGGGAATGGGTTCGGTCGGTGCAATGGCCCAAGCTCATGGATCATCTGACCGTTACTTCCAAGGCGGAGTTAACGAAGCTAATAAGCTCGTGCCAGAAGGAATTGAAGCGCGCGTAGAATACAAGGGTGACGTTTCCGATATCGTCTTCCAAATCGATGGCGGGTTACGGTCAGGAATGGGTTATGTCGGTGCAGCCGATATCCCATCCTTGATTGAAAAAGCCCAATTTGTCCAAATTACTAACGCAGGACTTCGTGAATCTCACCCTCATGATGTCCAAATTACGCGGAATGCGCCTAACTACAAATAATGTAATTAGCGAAAGTAAGCTTAGGGAAATATTCCTTAGGCTTTTTTATTTCCCAGGAAATAGTGGAGGGTAAACTTTTTGTTAAGGCGACATAAGAATTATCGCTTTTTGACAAGAGTTAGTTATAATATTTAATAGGATATTATGCTGAAAAAGGAGAGCCACTTATGAAAATTTTAGTTGTCGATGATGATAAAGAAATTGTTCAATTACTTGAGATCTACATCCGTAATGAAGGATACGATCCAATTTCTGCTTATGATGGTAAGGAAGCATTGACAAAATTAAATACCAATCCTGATATTGGCCTCGTTATCCTCGACCTAATGATGCCGGAAATTGATGGCATGGATGTTATTAAGCGGGTACGTAAAGATTCTGATATTCCAATTTTAGTTCTTTCTGCTAAAACTGGTGATATGGATAAGATCCAAGGATTGATTACCGGTGCTGATGACTATGTTACAAAACCATTCAATCCATTAGAGGTAATGGCACGAGTCAAGTCATTATTACGGCGTAGTCAAGGAGAAGTTACTAATGATCAACCGGACGTATTAAATGTTGGTCCATTGACGATTAATAAGGATTCTCATGAAGTAAAGACCATCAAGGGGGATGTGATTCAGTTAACCGCTCTTGAATTTGGAATTTTATACTTGCTTGCTAGTCATCCTAACCGCGTTTTTTCTGCCGATGATATTTTTGAACGGGTATGGCAGCAAGAAAGTGTTGTTTCTGCTAAAACTGTAATGGTACACGTAAGCCATTTACGAGATAAGATCGAAGAAGCAACTAATGGGGAGAAAGTTATCCAAACAGTTTGGGGCGTTGGTTATAAGATTGAAGACCATTAGTTTGTATTTTTGATGATGTGGAGGAAAAATCGTGAAGTTAACGGGGCGTGAGAAGAGTTCACTAATATTAGAAGGGGTAGTGACTGTTATCTTGCTCTTGCTGCTGAACATGGCAGTGATTGTAATTATTCAAGATGCTATTCAATCTAACCCGGGGGTAACAAATGGGATTTTTATGATAAAGCAATCATTGCGCGTTGGCCCCCTGCAAGCGCAAATTTGGAGTTACCAACGGATCTTAATTGCATTTCTGGTAATTATTGATATTTGGGTTGTTTGGTGGCGTTTGCGGCGCCGGTACCACCTATATCAAATGAATCATATCATTGCTGAGTTACACTATATTGCCCAAGGACACTTAGACCATCGAATTCCGTTTAGATTAAAGGGAAACCAGCAGCATGTTATCACGAGTGTTAATGCGCTCGTTGATAGTGCAGTTCGTTCGATGGATGATGAACGGAAGATTGAGAAGTCTAAAGATGAGTTGATTACAAATGTTAGCCATGACTTACGGACGCCGCTGACCAGTATTATTGGTTACCTTGGGTTAATCGAGGATAAACAGTACCGTAGTGAAGAAGATATTCTCAAATATACTCATACCGCTTATGAGAAAGCTAAGCAAATGAAAACATTAGTTGATGACCTCTTTGAATACACTAAGGTTCAGCAGCATGGTGCACCAGTTAATATCATGAAGATCGATCTTAACCAATTAATAGAGCAGCTTACGGCGAGCTTTGAACTTGAGGCTCAACACCGTGGGATTGAGATTACGTCATCTGTCATTCCCAATCCATTAATGATTGAAGCTGATCCGGAAAAGTTGGGCCGAGTATTCAATAACCTTGTATCAAATGCGTTTAAATATGGCAATGGTGCAAGCTATATCCGAATTGATGCCCGTCAAGAGCGAGAGATGGTCGTGGTAAAGGTCGCTAATGATGGAACGCCAATCCCCGCGGAATCATTAGAGCACCTTTTTGAACGTTTTTACCGTGCAGAAGCTTCCCGTTCACGTGCGACTGGTGGAACTGGATTAGGTTTAGCGATTGTCAAAAGTATCATTGACCTCCACCATGGTAGCGTCCGTGTGACGTCAAATGAGGATGAAACAGCATTTATTGTGACGTTACCATTAAAACAAGATAAAGAAAAAAATAATCAAAAGTGAGAAAAAAGTCCAAAATCATGTGATTTTGGACTTTTTTCTTCCTCCGTTATATTCAACGTATTTGTTATGTGGTAGACTAAAGAAGCATTGTGTCACGTAATATTTAGAAAAAAGATACAAATTATTGGAGGAAATTCTGTGGCTAAAGCACAAATAAATCCAGAAAAGGCACGCTGGCTTGAGGTGCTTGGTGTCTCAATGCCGTTGTGTCTTAGTTATATTCCGATTGGATTGGCCTGTGGTATCTTGCTGCATGCGGCAGGTTTTAACTTTATCATGATCTTGCTGGTGTCAGTATTGGTCTTCTCTGGTGGAGCCCAATTTATCTTGGCATCCTTATTAACTGTAAATTCACCATTAAGTACGATTTTTCTTTCGTTGTTCTTCTTAGAATTACGTTATGCATTATTAGGCTCCAGTTTATCAAAATATATTAAGCAAAAGTCAGCTCGCTTTATTTTGATGTTTTCAGCCTCAATGAATGACGAAAATTATGCCATTAATTATATGAAGTTTGCAACTGATAAGAAGTGGACACCCGATGATGCGTTATTAGTTGAGTATTATTCGCTCGCTGCATGGTCGATCTCTAACATGGTTGGTGGATTAATTGGCGGAGCAATCTCAATTGATCTTGAAGTTGTTGATTTTGCTTTGACAGCCTTATTCTTATACATGATTGTTATGCAGGTTCAAAACCACTTAAGTTTTGTTATTTGTATTCTGGCATCAATCCTCGGTGTATACTTCCTTGTTTTGACTAAGAATACCTTAGGATTGATTATTGCGACCCTACTGGCTTCATTCGTTGGTTTTATGATCGAAAATACGGTTCGTCATCATAGTAAGGACCCTGGTAATAACTGGTTCTTGACTAAAATGTTCAGACCGAAAATTACTAAGACAACGCTTGAAGATAAGCAGGCACAAGAAAAGAAAGAAATTAAAGAAGTTGAAAACCTGGAAAACAAGATTGAAGATGTGGTTGAACGTCACGACAAACACAATGACGACACGCCACACCATGATGAGGGTTAGACATGGAACAACTATTAAGCAATAAAATCTTTTACCACATTATAGTGATTATATTAGCGGCAATTGCGGCTTTTATACCTCGTTATTTACCGGTATTATTCTTTTCAACCCGGAAAATTCCTGAATGGTTTAATGAATGGATGAAGTACGTGCCGGTAAGTCTTTTTGCGACATTAGTTGTAAAGGGAATATTTGTTGACAGTTCATACAACTTTATTGCATTCGGTCACGTTGAACAGATTATTGCTGCATTGATTGTTATTGTAATCGCTTACTTTACGCGGTCAATGTCAATATCAGTTATTGCTGGCTTAGTTGCAGTTTGGTTATTGAGTTTAGCGTTATAAGAGCAGTTTTGTTATAATTGAATTGAGCTTTTAAACGGTGGATTGGTTTCTGACTTGTGGAGAAGCCAGTCCATTTATTTTTCAAGGAAGTGAGTGCGTTGGATTTTAAGCAGATAATCGCGTTTGTCAACCTTGGTAACACCTTAGATTATCAGCTGGCCGCAAAGAAGTCAGCATTAACAGTTGATGAATTAGTTAAAGAAATCAAAAACCTAGAACAGGAATTAGTTGTACCGCTGATTCGCGCTAATGGTGGAGCTGTTGAGCTAACAGCAATCGGTAAGACTATTCTTCCATTGGCTGAGCAAACAGTTCAAGGACAGGCACAGCTTTTAACGACAGTTGCGGACTACAAAAAGAAAGAAGCCCAACAAGCAGTTAAACTTACGGTTCTGCCGGCATTTGCTAATTATGCTATTGCGCCGTTGATTGAACAATTAAGCCAGCAGCATAAAATGACGATCATTGAGGACAATAATCCATTAACGTCATTACAAGAGGGGCAGAGTGACATAGCATTTATCAGTTATCCAGATGCTGATCAGTTAAGTGATGATATTGAATTGATCACGGTCGGGACTGATCGATTAGCAGCCTATGTTCCCGCTCGTAATCCGATTTCTCAGCATTCAACCTTGAGTCTCGAGGATTTAAAGGCTGAAAAATTCTTAACCTTAAATCATCAGACTCCGTTTGCTAAGTTTGTGCAACAGGTTTGCTCAGCTGCCGGTTTTGAGTTATATTCTGTTTTTGAAGGTGAACGCGGTCAAACTCTTGTAAATATGGTTGCCTTAGGGATGGGTGTGACGTTGTTAATGGAACAGTCAGTTAGCAACAAGCTTGACAGCAAAGTCGTTAAAATCCAGATTGAGCCTGCAATTACTCAACAATTAGCTTTTGCACGGCTTAAAGATGCTGAGCGGACACCAGAGCAAGAAGCATTATGGCAGGCACTAAAAGATTCAGCAAAAAATTAGAAAAAAGATTTGACAATTTAAGATAATGCGCTTATTATCATTAATAACAAAAATACCTTTAACTTAGTCCTGTGAGGCTAAGAAGGATTTAATTGAGCGTTTAAGTATTCCCTTCTTAGCTATTGCTGAGGAGGTTTTTCTTTAAGCAATAGCAGTAGAAATGCGCCAGTGAAATCAGATAGGTATTTTGAAACGACCGACCATTTAAATGTTCCAGAGAGGACATAACGGTGTGTTGTTTTTAGCCTTTTTGATACCCTAAAAACAAACAGCGATGACTCTCTATGGATAAATGGAAAGTCATCGCTGTTTTATTTTAACTTAGATTGGAAAAGGAGCGCTATTTGATGATTAGTACTGAAAGAATTCAACCAAACTTAGTAACTGTTGCAGAGATGGATGCGGAAGATGCCATTGATTTGATTCATGAAGCTCAGGCATATAAGGCGGGTAAGCAAGCGAATCTTAATGCTCCAGCCTACGCGGTAAATCTTTTCTTTGAAAATTCGACGCGAACTAAGACCAGTTTTCAGATGGCTCAAATGAAGTTGGGGATGCATGTATTAGAATTTGAAGCAGGTACAAGCTCGGTCAAAAAGGGTGAGAGCCTTTATGACACCGTCAAGACAATGGAATCAATCGGGGTTAACATTGCCGTTATTCGCCACCCGGAAAATGAATACTATAAGCAATTGGTTAATCGTCCTGATCTTAAAATCGGAATCGTTAATGGTGGTGACGGTAGCGGCCAGCATCCATCCCAGTGTTTACTTGATATGATGACGATTGATGAAGAATTTGGCGGCTTTAAGGGATTGAAGGTATTGATTATCGGCGACCTGAGCCATTCACGTGTTGCGCACTCAAATGCAATGATGCTTAACCGCTTAGGAGCCGACGTTTACTTTGCCGGCCCAGAAAAGTGGTATGACCCAACCCTTGAACAGTACGGAACATTCGGTGATTTTGATGAATTGCTTCCGCAAATGGATGTTGTTAATTTATTGCGAGTACAAAACGAACGGTTAACAACGGCTGACGGACAAGCGTTTAATGCCGATCAATACCACCAAGCATACGGCCTTACTCTTGAACGTGCTGCCAAGATGAAACCGGGAGCAATTATTATGCATCCGGCGCCTGTTAACCGGGGAGTAGAAATCGATAGCTCCTTAGTTGAAGCGCCTAATTCCCGGATTTTTCAACAAATGACCAATGGTGTCTATACTCGGATGGCAATTTTAAGCCGGGTGCTTCGTTACCAAGGGTTGATGTAAGCAGGAGAAGATGATGAGCAACGCAATATTATTAACAAACGGACGACGAGTACTAGCAGGTGGACTTGTTAAAAGCGATGTACTAATTACTGATGGTAAAATCGTTGCAATCGATAATGAGATCACGGCCCCATCTAATGCAAAGAAAGTTGATTTGCATAATAACTTAATCACGCCGGGGCTTGTTGATGTCCATGTCCACCTGCGCGAACCAGGCTACACCAATAAGGAAACTATTGCGACTGGCAGTGCGGCCGCAGCTCATGGGGGATTTACAACAATTGCTGCAATGGCTAACCTTAATCCAACCTGTGACACACCAGAACGGTTTAAAAAACAAGTTCAGCGCAACCAAACAGATGGGCGGGTGAAGATCCTCCAATATTCACCGGTAACGATCGGCCGTGCTGGCAAAAAAGTTGTTAATATTGCGAACCAGTTTGCAGCCGGTGCGCGTCTCTTTAGCGATGATGGCGCAGGAATTCAAGATGCTGGGGTTGTTTACCAAGCAATGAAAGAGTTAGCACGGGTGGGAGCACCATTTTGTGACCATGCCCAAGATAACCAGTTGGCTCAAAAAGGGGTAATTAACGCTGGTCCAGTAGCAGATAGACTTTCCCTTCCCGGAATGCCAGCAATTAGTGAAACAGCTCAGATTGCACGTAACCTTGTGATTGCCCAAGCAACCGGCGTCCATTATCATGTTTGCCATGTTTCAACAAAAGAAAGTATCGACCTTATTCGTCATGCTAAACAAATTGGTATTAACGTAACTTGTGAAGTGACGCCTCACCATTTGCTATTAGCTGATGCGGATATTAAAGAAGACGATGCTGAATTTAAGATGAATCCCCCGCTGCGTCGACGAATTGACCAACAAGCATGCTTAATTGGCTTGCTTGATGGAACAATTGATTGTATTGCGACCGATCACGCTCCCCATACAGATGCAGAAAAACACCAAGGGTTCCTAAATTCACCAAATGGAATTGTAGGTTCAGAGACGGCGTTTGCCCTTCTCTACACTCGCTTTGTTAAGCCAGGAATCTTTACCCTTGAACAATTGATTCAGTGGATGAGTGTGAAACCACAAGCGATTTTTAACTTACCTGATGTTGGTTTATTGCGAGTAGGTGATCCAGCTGATATTGCCATCGTTGATATTGACCACCAAGATGAAATAATGGCAGATCAGTTTTTCTCAAAGGGTCATAATACGCCATTTATTGGCGACAAGGTATATGGGATGACTAAGCAGACTTATGTTGATGGAAAACTTGTGTACATGGAGGAATAGATAATGCAATTAGCAAACCGGCTAGCAGTGGAACTTCCAGGTCTATCGTTAAAAAATCCGGTAATTGCTGCAAGTGGAACATGTGGTTATGGGCAGGAAACTGCAAAGGTATATAATCTGAATAATTTAGGATCATTAGTATTAAAATCAACGACGCTTAAACCACGCCAAGGTAATCCCCGACCGCGTGTCTGTGAAACCACGGCTGGTTGGCTGAACGCAAATGGCCTTCAGAATGTGGGCATTGCTGTGGCAACTAATGAGAAAATTCCATGGTTGCGGGATAACTTCCCGCAACTACCAATTATCGCTAGTGCTGCAGGATTTTCTGAAGACGAATATGTTGCGGTTGTAGCGCGGTTAGCGGATACTGCGGGGGTAAAAGCGATTGAATTAAATGTTTCCTGTCCTAACGTTAAGCACGGTGGGCTGGCGATGGGAACTGATCCAGAAGTACTTCAAAGATTAACGGCAAGAGTAGTAAAGGTAGCTCACGGAATCCCGATTTATGTCAAGTTAACACCAAATGTCACCAACATTGTACCCTTAGCTAAGGCGGCAGAACGTGGCGGTGCAAACGGCTTAACCATGATTAACACGCTTACGGGCTTGAGCATTAACCTTAAAACGCGGCGTCCAGTATTAGCAAATGTGACGGGCGGCTTATCAGGTCCAGCGCTTAAACCACTAGCTTTGCGAATGATTCACCAAGTTCGTCAAGTATCGTCATTGCCAATTATTGGCGTTGGCGGGATTGAATCTGCTGAAGATGTGCTGGAATTTATGATGGCGGGAGCGAATGCAATCGAAGTTGGTGCCGCCAGTTTCCACGATCCGCTAGCGTGTCTTAAGATTATTGCTGATTTACCAGTAGTGATGGATCGTTACGGAATAAAAAAACTAACTGACTTATGGGAGGTAAGGTTTTGAAACGCTTTGTGCCAATGGTAGCGATTGATGTTGCAACTAAACAAGAAGCAATTAGCTTATTTGACCAGTTAATGACTGCTGATCCCCAACCAATTGTAAAAATTGGCATGGAACTATATTACGGTTTAGGTCAAGCAATTGTTCAAGAAGCTAAGAAACGAGACTTTAAGGTTTTCTTAGATTTAAAACTATATGACATTCCCCATACTGTTCAGCGGGCAATGACAGCGATTGGCCGGCTCGGTGTTGACTTTACGACAATCCATGCTGCTGGCGGGAGTGAAATGCTACAGGCCGGGCTGAGTGGCTTGAATGAAGGAGCAAAAGAAGCGGGGCTCATCCCTGCTAAGTTATTGGCAATTACGCAGCTGACATCAATTGATGACCAGATTCTTCATGCGCAGCAGCATGTAGATTTATCCCTAATCGAATCAGTTCAAAACTATGCGAAGCTTGCTGAACAAGCCGGTTTAGCTGGTGTTGTCTGTTCAGCTCATGAAATAAAAGCAATTCGTAAAGTAACGGGAGCTAACTTCTTATGTATAACTCCGGGCATTCGTCCAGTTCAAGCAGTTAAAGATGATCAAAAACGAGTAGTAACCCCCGCTCAAGCGCGACAAAATGGCAGTAATGGAATTGTAGTTGGCCGACCAATTACACAAAGCAATGTGCCTGTAACGGCCTACCGCCAAATCGCCCAAGCATTTTTAGGATAAGGAGAAAAATAATGACATATTCACAACGTGTTGCTCAAGCCCTGCTAGATATTCATGCAGTAACCCTCAGCCCAGATAAGCCGTTTACCTGGGCAAGCGGACTCCAAGCTCCGATTTACACTGATAACCGATTAACGATTTCATATCCCGTAGTTCGTCAAGCAATTTTTAATGGAATGGTTGAGCAAATAAAACTTCATTTTAGTGATGTGGAAGTAATTGCGGGAACCGCGACGGCTGGAATCCCCCATGCAGCGTGGGTCGCCCAAACGATGGAACTACCATTGATTTATGTGCGAACGAAACCCAAGGGCCACGGTCAAGGCAAGCAGATTGAAGGTACGCTTAAAGAAGGACAACGGGTGGTTGTAATTGATGACCTAATTTCAACTGGTGGTAGTGTCCTAAATGCTGTGCGTGCGGTAAATAATGCTGGCGGGAAAGTCGTGGGAGTTATTGCAGCCTTTACATATGGGTTATCCGCGGCTACGCAAAATTTTATGGCAAATGGGTTAAAATATTACGCTGTTACAGATTATATGACGTTGATTAATGTTGCAAAGGAAGCTAATGAAATTAGTGATGAGCATTTAAAGTCGTTACAGGAATGGCGAAATGACCCCCTAAGGTGGAGCAAGCAACATGCTTCATAATTAAAAGAGGGATTATGATACAAAAATCTATTTACTAGTTAAAATCCGAACGTAAAAGAACTTCAGAGCGCGGGGAGACCGAACTCTGAAGTTCTATTTTTATTGCTTATCTTCCCATACTTTTTGCAACATGGGGTAACGGAGATCACCAACTTGGACTACTTGGTAATCAGCAGCGGTTAATTTAGCCGCATCACCAATTCCAATAGCAACGGCATCAGCGTTATGAATAGCTAGTAGTTGTTTGGCAGTGGTGCCAATTCCAATGCAGTCACTACCGACTAAATTCATTTTCTCAATTGCAGCTGAATAAGGATTATCAGCAGTAGTTTGGATAATTTCATCGACATAATTGTCAAGACCAACTTGTTTGAGGATTGATTGTGCATCCCCGGTTGAATCAATAACTGCAATTTTGACATAGTGGTCATAAAGGTTGAGGAGGAGGCGTTTAATCCCTGGAAGCTGGTCGTCTTCGCGGAGATCATCAGCACTTTCTTCCAGCATCTGCTGCCATTCAGCGATCATTGCAGCTTTTTCATTCGCATCTGGCGTGGTATTAAAATGTTTTAAGACTAGGGCAAGCCCTTCTGCTGGCGTTGTATTTGCAAATTGGCTAGTGAGTTTGCCCGGAAGTCCCATTCCAAATTCATACATGGCAAATTTTTGCCAGGCTGCAAATGCTAGCTTATTAGAGTCAATGAAAATATTATTAAATGAAAAAATCGCGCCTTCCATGTTTCTTACGTCCCTTCGTATCAAATTACTAAGTTTATTTTAGCGTAATTAAAAATGAAAGGGAATACATGGTGCGCGACTTATTAATTAGGCATGAATTTTAGAACTATTAGCCGCGTAAGCAATCTTTTTAGTATCCATATATTCAGTAATTTGATTAATAGTAATGAACGGGACTTGGGTGCGATTGGCAAGTTCAAATAGGCTGTCACGGCGAGCCATTGTTCCATCGCTTTTGAGTACTTCAATAATGACAGCAACTGGCGGTTTACCAGCTAAGTATGCGAGGTCAACGGCTGCTTCAGTATGGCCTGTCCGGTCACGCAAGCCCCGGGGTTGAGCGTATAGTGGTTGAATGTGTCCTGGACGATTAAAATCGGTAGCTTTAGCATCTGGTTTAGCGATTTGTCGAATGGTTGCGGCACGATCAAAAGCAGATACTCCAGTTGTAACGCCAGTTGCTTCTAAAGTACCATCAATCGTGACCATGAATGGTGTTTGGTGTGGATCGGTACTATGCTTTACCATCGGCCGAAATGCGAGCCGGTCAGCGATATCTTCACTGACTGGTACACACATTAGACCATTGGCTTCGTTTAACATTTCGTAAACCGTGCTGGCATCGATTCCATCACCGAGTGCAACAAGATCGCCTTCATTTTCGCGGCTTTCGTCATCAGCTAAAATAATGTATCCGCCATTTACTAAATGATTTAGTGCATCTTCGACAGTTGAGAATTGACTTTGCATAATTTGAATAGCTCCTTTGCAATTTGAAAAGTAACAGGACAACAACATTCGAATGTGTCACTATAATAACGAACTATTTTATTTAAATCAACCTGTTTATAAAATAAATAACGAACTTTATTAAGGTAAATAATAATTAAAGTTAATAAAAAGAGCGTGATAGAAGCCGTTTATGACTTCATCTTCACGCCCCTTTGTGTACTGCGCAATGTTAAGAGCCTTATGTCACAGCTCCTTGTTATTTTGTCATATAGTCACGCGTCATCGGCAAATCCTTGCCAGATGGGCCCTTAGTAATTAAGTACTGAATAACGTCAATATTTCCTGATTCAAATGATGCAGCACATGCTTGGAGATAAAGATCCCACATTCGTGTGAAACGTTCACCCATCATATCAAGAATCTGCGCTCGGTGTTCATTGAAGTTCATATCCCAAATTTCAAGCGTCCGTTGGTAGTGACGCCGAAGCATTTCAATATCAGCAATTTGCATATGGTTTTCTTCGATATGCCCGATCATTTCTTCGAGGCCGGGGATGTAGCCGCCGGGGAAGATGTATTTATTAATCCAGCCGTTATAAGCTCCACCTTGCTGGCGAGTAATCCCGTGGATTAAAGCCACCCCGTCATCGGCAAGGTAACCTTGAATATCTTTGAAGTAAAGACCAAGATTTTCTTTACCGACGTGTTCAAACATGCCGACTGAAGTAATGTAGTCCCACTTTTGGTCACCAAGTTCACGGTAATCAATTAGCTTGACTTCAGCCACATCTTGAAGGCCTTCATCTTCAATTCGGTTCTTAACTAGCCGGTATTGTTCTTCACTTAGGGTAACACCAGTAACTTTTAACCCGTATTCCTTAGCAGCAGTTAACATCAAGGTCCCCCAGCCACAGCCAATATCAAGTAAAGTCTTACCTGGTTTGGGATCGAGTTTCTTTAGGATGTGGTGAACCTTATCAATTTGCGCTTTTGTAAGGTCATCGTGGTTGCCGTTAGTAAAGTAGGCGCATGAGTAAGTTAAAGTATCGTCAAGCCACAATTTATAAAAATCATTACCAACATCGTAGTGGCTTTGAACGTCGTTTTCACTTTCCTTTTCTGAGTGACCTTGTTTAGGGAGGAACTTACGGAATTTAGAACTCCGCATAAAGCTGTCGGCACTCTCATACGCTGACTCGATTAATGCTTGAATACTACCTTGGATTTCAATCTTTTTATCCATGTAGGCTTCCCCGAGGGCAATCGAGGCGTTCTTGGTAATATCACGAATCGGAATTTTCTCCTTAAAAGTGATTGTTACTTCTGGGGTTCCGTCACCATAAATGACACTTGAACCATCCCAAAACACAATCTTTACGGGAATAGTAAATGAGTGCTTTAATAATGACTTGTAGAACGTCTTTTCTAACATGAAACGCTTCCTTCTTTCTCCAATAATAGTACTTATTATAACACCCTTAAAATAAAAGTGTTTTAAGACAATTTTAGAAAAATATTTCGTGAGAAAGCGGTAAAATTAATTGTTGGAGAAATAAAAGCTTGATATTATGCTAATTAAGAGAAAAACGGGAGATGGTTAGATGACAGAAGCATGGCACCATTTCATTGAAAATGTGAAGTTGCGCCGTTTTACAGTCTTGTTATTGATTGTGATTGTACTATGGTTAATGCGGTCAATGATGAACTTGATATTATTCACCTTTATTTTGACATACCTTGTAGTAAACTGGGTCCGACTGGTACAACGCTGGTTACCACGGTTATCGACATCAATAACCGTGGTTGCGACCTATGCCTTTTTACTGATTGTATTATATTTAGGGGTAACTCGTTATTTACCTATTTTGTCCCACCAAGTGGTGAAAATGGTTAATTCAGTGGTGAAATTCTATAGTACCCATCAAGCAACTATGATTTACCGTTATATTAATCATTACGTAAGTACCGCCACGATTATGACCCAAGTTCGGCATGGGTTAACGATTGCGGTAAGCACCTTAACGAGTATCGGGGCAATTACTGTTTCATTTGTAATGTCACTAATTCTGAGTTTCTTCTATACTTTAGAATTAAAGCAAATGAATGAATTTTCTCATAGTTTCTTAGATAGCGACTTCGGTTGGTTTTTCCAAGATATCGATTATTTTGGTAAAAAATTTGTAAACACATTCGGTGTTGTTCTTGAAGCACAATTCTTTATCGCTATTTGTAACACCGTTATTACGACAATCGGCTTACTTTTTATGAAGATGCCGCAAATTTTTGCGCTATCACTGATTGTGTTTATCTTTAGCTTAGTGCCAGTTGCCGGGGTGATTATTTCAACGATTCCGTTAGCGATGGTCGGTTATTCTGTCGGAGGTGTACGGGATGTTGTCTATATTATTATTATGATTATCATCATCCATACTTTGGAAGCGTATGTTCTTAATCCGAAATTTATGTCGAGCCGCACGGACCTACCAATTTTTTACACTTTCATCGTACTATTGATTGGTGAAAATCTGTTTGGCACCTGGGGACTAATTGTCGGCGTTCCTATTTTTACCTTTTTGTTAGATGTATTAGGCGTAAAGCCGATTCATGGGCCAAAGAGAGCAAAAAAACGAAGTGGGCAAGCTTAAAAAACGAGAAGAACAGGGAGAAGAGACAAGGCGGTTGACTTAGAATGATGATTAGCACGTTACGGGCTGATGATCATTCGTTAAAGTAGTTGCGGCTAGAAAATAAAAGTTTTTTCGCAGCTTCGTCTTCATGCCCTCCCCGCATACACAAAGAGGACTCTAGTGTTCGGTTTTTTCCGAATACTAGAGCCCTTTTGTATCCTACGCTATAGAATTTTAAATTATGCAGGATCCCTATATCATAACTAATTTTTCCGAACTATTCATTGAATTATCGAACGTAAAGTTGATTATTGTCGAACTTATTTCCCTAAATTAATGAAAAAGTATTTTGTTAGTGTATAATAAAATTGAGTTAGTTCACTAGAAAGGAAGTTGATATTCATGACAGATATTGAAATTGCAGACCAGGCGACCCTTGAACCTATTACGCAAATTGCGGACAAATTAGGCCTTTCAGCCGATCAAATTGAACAATACGGTAAGTACAAGGCCAAAATTGATTTAAACGTAAAATCATTACCAAATAAAAAACATAAGCTAATTTTGGTTACTTCGATCAATCCAACCCCAGCT
The DNA here is from genome assembly GCF_014830205.1 of Limosilactobacillus walteri. Taxonomy (NCBI): domain Bacteria; kingdom Bacillati; phylum Bacillota; class Bacilli; order Lactobacillales; family Lactobacillaceae; genus Limosilactobacillus; species Limosilactobacillus walteri. The sequence goes on along the minus strand of NZ_QORN01000009.1, from coordinate 28,303 downwards.
GGCGAAGGAAAATCGACCGTTTTAATTGGGCTGGGGGATGCGATGAACCAATTAAACTATCAAACAACGATTGCCATGCGTGAACCATCGATGGGACCAGTTTTTGGAATTAAAGGTGGTGCTACTGGTGGGGGCTATAGCCAAGTAGTGCCGATGGAAGATATCAACTTAAACTTTACTGGTGATCTGCATGCGTTAACAAGTGCCAACAATACTTTGGCAGCGTTAATCGATAATTACATCATGCGTGATAATGAGATGAATTTAGATCCGCGACGGGTTATTTGGAAGCGGGTTGAAGATGTTAATGACCGAGCATTACGGCATATTATCACCGGACTTGGCGGCCCGATGGCAGGTGTTCCACGTGAAACAGGTTTTGATATTACTGCCGCTTCAGAATTAATGGCCATTCTATGCCTTTCTACCAGCTTGCATGACTTGAAACAACGGATTAGCCGAATCGTCGTTGGATATACATATGACAAGGAACCTGTTACAGTTGGTCAGCTTAATTTTCAAGATGCGATTACGATTATCTTAAAGGATGCCTTAAAGCCTAACCTTGTTCAAACTCTCGACCACACGCCAACAATTATTCATGGTGGTCCGTTTGCTAACATTGCGCACGGTTGTAATAGTGTTCTTGCCACGCAGACTGCCTTAAACCTATCTGATTACACGGTTACTGAAGCTGGCTTCGGTGCGGATTTAGGTGGGGAAAAGTTCCTTGATATTAAGCAACGTGTTCTTGGCAAGCACCCTGATGCAATTGTGATTGTCGCAACTGTACGGGCTCTCGAATACAATGGCGGGGCTAAGCTTGCGGACTTAAATGAAGAACAGCTAGCTGCCCTTCAAAAGGGGATGGCTAATCTTAATCGTCATATCAAAAATATGCAGCTTTATGGGTTGCCGATTGTGGTTGCCATCAATCATTTTGTTACTGATACTGATAAAGAAATTCAAATGATTAAGGATAACTGTGCCAAGCAAAATGTTGAAGCAATTTTAACTGATGCGTGGGCAAAGGGGGGTGCCGGTACTCATGACCTTGCCAATAAGGTCGTTGAGCTTGCTGACAGTCCAAGTGAATTTACCCATATTTATGATGTTCAAGTTGACGACTTACAAACTAAGCTTGAGAAGATTGCTAAACAGATTTATGGGGCCAAGGAAGTATCGTTTAGCCGAAAAGCGCAGAACCAACTAAAACGTTTTGCTGACTATGGGTGGAATGATTTGCCAGTATGTATTGCCAAGACCCAGTATTCATTTACCGATGATCAAAAGCAATTGGGAGCACCAACCGACTTTGTCTTCCATATTCGGGAATTAGTGCCAAAGATTGGTGCGGGTTTTGTTGTGGCATTAGCTGGTAACATGATGACCATGCCTGGTTTGCCAAAGGAACCAGCGGCGGTAAACATGACTATTGATGATAATGGTAAAATTACCGGTTTATTTTAATAATTAACGTTGAAGCATCGATTGTGCAATTTGCTACATCGGTGCTTTTTTCACAAACTTTAAGCGGTAAAGAAGCCGAGATTATTGTCTTAATGCTTATGTGAACATACTGGCTTTCTTGTGAAAAAGAGGAATAAGGCTTACAGTAGAAATATAATGTTCTAAAAGTTTTTGGAGAGGTGAAGATCTAATGGAAAAGAAAATCCATGGTGCAGATGTTGTAGTTGATAGCCTAAGAAAACATGGGATTGACCTTGTTTTTGGTATTCCCGGCGCAAAGATTGACCGATTATTTGAAGCGTTAGACGGTCAGGGCAGTGATGACGCACCAAAGTTAATTGTTACCCGTCATGAACAAAATGCGGCCTTTATGGCTCAGGCCTATGGACGATTAACTGGTAAAACTGGGGTTGCTATTACCACGTCCGGTCCCGGAGTGGGGAATCTCGCGACAGGTCTAATGACGGCAAATGCTGAAGGCGACCCGTTGCTGGCAATTGGGGGTCAGGTCCAACGAAAAGACCTTCATCGGGCAACCCACCAGAGCACGCCGTCAACTGAAATTATGGCACCAATTACCCAGTACAGTGCTGAAATTCAAGACCCCAATAATATTTCAGAAATCATGGCAAATGCTTTTGAAGCAAGTCAGGATGCACGAAAAGGAGCAGCTTTTGTTAGCCTCCCTCAAGATGTAGATGATGCAGAGGTAACTGAAAAGCCATTACCAATCTACGAGACACCTAAGATGGGACCTGCTGATTCAAATGACTTGCAAAAGTTGGTTGAATTAATTAAACATAGTCAAATGCCAGTTATCTTGGTTGGTCAACGGGGGGCAGATGAAGAAATAACTGTTGCATTACGGCAACTGCTCAGTGATTATTCATTGCCGGTTGTTGAAACTTATCAAGCAGCGGGCGTCGTTTCACGTGAATTAGAACAGCAATCTTACTTTGGGCGGGTCGGATTATTCAGAAACCAAGTTGGTGACCAATTGCTTCAACAAAGCGATCTTGTAATTACAGTCGGATATGACCCAATCGAATATGAACCACGGAACTGGAACAAGGAAAACCAGTTGCGAATTGTTAACCTTGATACTTTACCAGCACAAATTGATAATCACTTTACCCCGATTATGCAATTAGTTGGCAATATTGCCACAAGTTTAAGTGAGCTTGATAAGCTTTTGAAGGGTTATAAGTACCCGCAAAGTGCGACTAATCAATTGATTGAGTACAAGCAACAACTTGATCAAGATAAAAAACTTCAAGCGCCAGCCAGCAATGGAGCTAGTCATCCCTTGGCTGTTGTTCAAGCAATCCAGGAAAATGTTACTGACGATATGCGGGTTGCGTTAGATGTCGGTTCACATTATATCTGGATGGCTCGGCACTTCCGGTGCTACCAGCCACGACACCTGCTAATTAGTAATGGGATGCAAACATTAGGTGTTGGGTTACCATGGGCAATGGTTGCCGCAATGCTTTATCCTGCGCATAAGGCTGTTGCTGTTTGTGGTGATGGTGGTTTCCTCTTCTCAGGAGCAGAATTAGCAACGGCGGTTCAACATCATCTTAATGTTGTTACGATTGTTTGGAACGACGGCGGTCACTACGACATGGTGAAGTTCCAAGAAGAAATGAAATATCCCGAAGCAGCCGGAGTAAAATTTGGTGATGTTGATATTGTTAAGTATGCGGAAAGCTTTGGTGCAACAGGTTTACGGGTCGAAAAACCAGCTGATCTTTCTAAAGTAATGAAGCAAGCATTTAATATTGACGGCCCGGTTGTTGTTGATATTCCGGTTGATTATTCAAATAATAAAGAATTAGCAGCTAATTTAATTGATTCACAACTTGGTTAATGGAAGGATCTGATATTTATCACAACATTATATGAACACGGTACGTTAGCCTCGTTAATGGCCGGAAACTTTGATGGAACAATTACCGTTGGTGACCTCTTAAAGCACGGTTCAACCGGAATTGGTACTTTGACGGGGCTTGATGGTGAGGTTGTAATTTTAGACAACGAAGTATATCAGGCGGTTTCGAGTGGCAAAGTAAATCATATTACTGGTATGGATGCAACGATGCCATTTGCGTCGGTCCACTTTCCTGCAGAGCAACAAAGCGTGACATTAAGAGATGTTAATTTTGCTAAATTGAATAACGATTTTGTAAAAGCCCACAAACTTAATAACGTTTTTGCGTTCTTAAAGTTAAGTGGAAATTTTGAACATGTTAAGATTCGAATTGCACCTAAGCAGGAAAAACCGTACCCTACCTTGCTTGAAGTGGCGCAGCACCAACCAGAATTTAGGGCAGCAAATATTTCGGGAACGATTCTGGGATATTATGCACCAGCAATTTTTGGGACAATTACGGCTGCTGGCTGGCATTTACACTTTATTAGTGATGATCGTCAATTTGCTGGTCATCTTCTTGCATTTGATGCTACTGAATTAACAGGGAGCTTTGAAGTGTTCGATAATTTAGAGCAGCATTTGCCGATTAATAATAAAGAATTTCGTGAGAGTACGGTTGATATGAGCACGCTACGCGAAGGAATTGCTAAGTCGGAAGGAAACGCAGAATAAAAGCTTGAAACATAAATAGGACTTCAAAGTTCGAATTACCGAGCTTTGGAGTCCTATTGCGTCCTACGCTATTTATACGTTAATCGGGAAAATAAGTTTCTTGCCTTATCTCATTATTTAATGGAATTATTAACTTAATAGTCACTTGGGAAAACGATATTTGCAGATTTGCGAAGTCGATACAGGGTCATATTAACAATTTTAGCTAATTCAAGCCAATGTTGATAATTAGCCTGTTGTTGCGGAGATTCTAGCTTAGTAAAAACTGCTGCAAAATCATTTAGTTCATCAGTCATAGTGTTTGCCAAGTAGTGGTTATTAATTATTTGCATGTCGCCGTGATCGTTAGAATAAGTTACTTTCTTAGTATCGAAAATACTATCAATTACTAGGGTATCGCGAAGTCCATAGATTTCGGAATTATTATGCGTAGTAGTTGTCTTTCCCGTATTAACGATTACATTGTAATTTGGATATTGTAATAACGCTGTGCCCTTAAGATCAATCGTTGTTTCTTTAGAAAGAGTTGCAAAATAATTTACGTTTAGCGGCTTGCCAAAAAGAGCGACGGCAGCGTAGATTCCGTAACCCCCCATATCCATTAAGGCACCACCAGCAAATTTTCGCCGAAAGATATTGGGGTAAGGAGCAGGCTGGTTAAAAACGTGATCATAACGTGACGAATACTTCATAGCATAAAATTCAGCACCTTGGATATGGCCCATCTGGAGGAGTTGTTGTTGAATACTATGGAAAAGAGGTGTATGGATGTGTCGTGCTGCTTCAACTAACCGTGCCTGTGGATGGGCTGCTAATAAGTCTTCAATTGCTGCAAATTCTTGAGGGTTTACAAAAGCTGGTTTTTCAACAATTACATAGAGATTGTTTTTAATTGCTAAAGCTGCTTGTTGGTAATGTAAACTATTTGGCGATGCAATATAAACAACATCAAATGTCCCACTGTGCATAAAAGCATGTAAATTATCAAAAAAGAATCGGGCGCCATATTTCTTGCCGAACACTTTGGCCGTGCTAAGCTTACGTGAATATACAGCAGTAAGTTGATACTTGCCGGTATCTTGGGCGGCATGAATCATTTGGTCAGAAATAGTATGAGTTCCAATAATTCCTAATCTTAACATAAGTTAAATCTCCTGATTAGCCATTTTGTAGATCTGTACCATATCGTCATAATAGAGAACTTTAGCTGATCCTTTATGGCCGCCCGTTGCATTAGAACATGATTTAGCCATTTCCATAATTTGGATTTCACGGGGGTGAATTCCTAATTCCGCAAAATTAGTAGGCATCCCAATCGAGTGGTAAAATTCAACCATTTTATCAATCCCAGCTAAAGCAATCTCTTCATCAGTACCTTGTTTTTGAACTCCCATTACATTTTTGGCAAACTTTACAAAACGAGGCAAGTCATTTTGGTAGACATACCGCGCCCAGCTTGGCCAGATTGCAGCGAGTCCAGCCCCGTGGGTTACATTAAACATTCCACTAACTTCGTGTTCAAGCATATGGGTTGCAAAATCCCCGCCATCATTTCCACAACCAGTTAAATTATTATGGGAGAGTGAACCAGCCCACATTACTTCTGCACGGGCATCGTAATTTTGGGGATCATGATGTAATAAAAGGGCATTCTCTTTAACGGTTCTTAAAAGCCCTTCGGCAATTGCATCTGTTAATTCCATGTTACCGCCATTAGTGAAATAACGTTCCATGGTGTGCATCATGATATCGGTTGCACCACACTCAGTTTGAAAATCGGGGAGGTTAAGCGTTAATTCTGGATTCATAATCGCAAATTTTGGTCGAGCCAAGTCATCATCATAGGCTCGCTTTTCTTCATTCTTTTCATTTGTAATTACGGCTCCCATGCTTGTTTCACTACCAGCAGCGGCAATTGTTAATACTGAAGCAACTGGTAAACATGCCTTCGCATTACGCTGATGTTCAAAGAGTTCCCAAACATCCTTTTCGGGCTCGGCTAATCCATAGGCAATTGCCTTAGCAGTATCAATAACGGATCCACCACCGATAGCAAGAAGGAAATCAATTTTTTCACGTTTACCAAGTGCAATTCCTTCGTAGACTTTACCTAGCTGTGGATTAGGAACAATCCCATTCAATAAATGATAATTAATATTTGCGCTTTCTAAGGAGGTCGTTACCTCTTTTAACAATCCGTTTTTAACAATTCGATCGCTTCCGTAGACAATTAAGACGTTATGGCCATGGTATTTTTTAACGTATTTCCCAGTATCTTTTTGGGTTCCTTTACCAAAAAGAACTTCAGTAGGTGAATAAAAGTCAAAATTATGAATCATATTATTACCTTCCTTGTATTTAAGAGTATGACTAAATTTTACAGGGAAAGACGGGTTGTTCATATAAAAATCCTGCCGTATATTATAAATATAAAGACAGGATTAGGAATTTTTTTATATTATAGGGAAAGGACATTATTTAAGATGAAAAAAATACCATTTATTCAAGATGCAAATGATGTTGAACATATTGCGGGGATCACAAACGCCTTTCCATATACAATGCATCGTCGTGATTTAACTACTGATGTTATCCCCTGGCACTGGCACGAAGAAGTAGAATTTAACTATGCTTATCAAGGAACAATTGAAATTCAGACTTTTGATCAGACATATATAATTAAACAAGGAGAAGCCTATTTTATTAACACGAACGTAATGGACAAAAAGCAAAAAGCTGCAGGAGCTTCTAAAACGATTGAACACGCTCACCTTTTTCATCCGATTTTACTTGGTGGGTATTTTAATAGTGCTTTTTTCACGAAATACTTAAACCCTGTTTTAAAAAATCGTTCCGTTGAGGTTTTAGTGATTCGGGAATCTAACCCGACTGGCAAAAAGTTTATCAGCCTGCTTCATCAGCTAACGGAATTGGCAGACCAGGTTGATAAGGAATTTGAAATTCGTAATCTCCTTTCGCAAGCCTGGTTAACGCTAATCGCTGAAATCAGCTTTCAAGAACAGCATCGACGATTAAAAGTCAGCCCACGTGAACGAAGTAAAAGTATTTTAGCGTACTTGCATCAACACTATGCGGAAAAAGTAACAATTAATGACATTGCAACTGCGGTAAATGTCAGTCCCAAAGAATGTATTCGGTCATTTAAAAAGAATCTTCATCAGACGCCGGTTGAGTATTTATTGAACTATCGGATTGAGCAGGCCAAAAAACTATTGCGTCAGTCAGAACTTTCAATCACAGATATTGCTCTGCAAACCGGCTTTAGTACGAGTGCCTATTTTAGTAAATTATTTAAGGAACATACGGGATTGACGCCGCGAGAATATCGTCGCCAACAATTGTGAGTTATTTTAAGTTTAAAATTTTACTAATTAATGATTCCATTTCTGCTGGATTTATAACTTTTTCTTGACGCGGTGTTTGGACAATTAAGGATTGCACCCCCGCACTAAGCTGATCGCCTAAAAAATCATGTAATTGTTGGAGAGCAGGAAGACCGCTTTGCTTGACCTGTTGATTAGTTAGGGCGTGATAGACGGTTTCGGGGAATTTATACGGACTAGCAGTTGAAACGATCACGGTTGGCGTTGTGTCACGGCTTTGCTGTTGGTATTGATATGTTACGTGGGATGCGACTGCAGTATGCGGGTCGATCACGTACCCGTCATTTAGGTATACGCGCTTGATTTCAGCTTCCACTTCATCAGGGGTTGCATAGCCAGCCACAAATTGTTGTTGAAGCTTAGCAAATACGGCTGGGCTTACTTGGTAGTGACCATTAGTTGATAATTGCTTCATTAATTGAGCGATCGTTACGCAATCTTCATCGTAAAGATCAAAGAGAAGACGTTCTAGATTGCTTGATACTAGGATATCCATTGCGGGTGAATTAGTCAGATAAAATTTACGTTGGCGGTCGTATTTTCCGCTTTGGAAGAAGTCGGTTAATACATTGTTTTCATTCGAAGCACAAAGAAGTTTGTTAATCGGTAACCCTAGTTTTTTAGCGTAGTAACCAGCGAGGATATCCCCAAAATTACCAGTGGGAACAGTGAAATTGACTTTATCGCCTAGCTGGATTGCGCCTGTTTGAACAAGTTGCCCGTAAGCCGCAAAATAATATACGATTTGGGGAATCAGGCGTCCGATATTCATTGAATTAGCAGAAGAGAAACAGTAATTATTTTGCGCGAGCCGAACATTGAATGCATGGTCGTTAAAGATATGTTTAACGCTTGTTTGCGCATCATCGAAATTACCTTTAATTGCGATTGCGTGAAGGTTTGTTCCCGGTTGACTTAGCATTTGCCGCAATTGAACCGGACTAACTCCGCCCGCGGGATAAAAGACAATTACCCGTGTCCCTTGTTGATTGCTAAATCCCCGCATTGAGGCTGTTCCAGTGTCACCAGAAGTTGCAGTAAGGATGACGATTTGCTTTTCTAGTTGAGTATCTTGAGCTGCCTGGGCCATTAACCGCGGTAACATTTGGAGGGCGATATCCTTAAACGCCAGGGTAGGTCCATGAAAGAGCTCCAGATAATAATTTCCCGCGTGTTTGGAAGACAAGGGAGCAATTAAGTGATCATCCCACTGGTCACCATAAGCTGCGGTGGTACTTTTTAGTAGTTGGTCGCTTGTAAAATCATCAAAAAACCAACTAAGAATAGTGGCAGCAAGCTGTTGGTATGGCAATGAGGTTAAGGAAGCAAGATTATAGCTTGGTTGAGGAAAATGAAGCGGTACATAAAGACCGCCGTCTGGAGCGAGTCCCTGTAAGATAGCAGTTGGTGATTTTAAGATTGTTGATAAATCTCCTTGAGTGCTGCGGTAGTCCATGATAGTTCCTCCTATTTCAACGGTAATTTTATTTTTAATTGTATATTTCTTATATGCTATGGTACAATGCTGAAAATGAAAAAACAATGAGAAACTGAGGCGGGAAAATGAAAAATATTAAACTAGGACTCCTTGGCCTAGGAACGGTCGGGTCTGGAGTTTTACAGATGGTGCAACAAAATGCAGATAAGATTCTCGATGTTACTGGGTGTGAGTTAACAATCAAAACAGCCTTGGTTCGGAATCCTGCTAAGTATAGTCAATATGCTAATGAAACTTCTTTAACGACTAACTTTGATGAGATTCTAAATGATGATGAAATAAAAATTGTCGTTGAACTGATGGGGGGAATTCATCCCGCTAAAGAATATATTACAACCTTATTAAGAAATCATAAGAATGTTGTTACAGCGAACAAGGATTTGATTGCATCTTACGGCCCGGAATTGATGACGGTCGCGCACGAAAACCACTGTGACCTTATGTTTGAGGCAAGCGTGGCGGGTGGGATTCCTATTTTACGAACGATTGCTAATAGCTTTACCGCAGATAAAGTCAAGGAAGTAAAGGGGATCGTGAATGGAACAACTAATTACATCTTGACGCAAATGAGCCAGCAGGGATGGTCATATCAGCAAGCATTAGCGCAGGCGCAACAACTGGGATTTGCAGAAAGCAATCCAACTAATGATGTGACTGGTAAGGATGCGGCGTACAAGATGATTATCTTAAGCCAATTTGCATTTGGTACCCAGTTAGATATTAAGGATATTGCCGTGGAGGGGATTGACCAATTGAGTGACGCCGATGTTCGGCAAGCCGCGGCATTCGGATATGTAATTAAATTATTAGGAATTGCCAAGTTAGTTAATAACGGGGTATTCGTTGAAGTTGGGCCGGTATTAATTTCGCGTAATCATCCCTTGGCAACAATCAACGATGAATTTAATGCCGTAATGGTTACAGCTCAAGCAGTTGGTGATACGCTCTTTTATGGCCGGGGTGCTGGCGGACTCCCTACTGCTAATAGTGTGTTGAGTGATATTACGACGGTAACTAAAAATATTGTTCTTGGAACTAATGGGAACCTTTTCAATAACTATCAGCAACCATATATCCCAGCAAAACTCGCTGATATAAAGTACCCGTACTACCTATCACTTACTTTGCCCGATGTTCCTGGACAAATGTTGAAGTTAACGCAAATGATGACGGATGTTAATGCTAGTTTTCGTGAAATAACCCAGACGAAAGATGGTCAAATTGCTCACATTGCGATTATTACCCACCGAATGAGTAAGGAGCAATTACTAGCATTGCTCACAAAAGTGGATAATGACCAGTCAATTAATTTGTCAGCGGCTTATAAAGTGATGGAATAGGGGGATATCATGATTATTCAAGTACCTGCTTCTAGTGCAAACCTCGGTCCCGGCTTTGACTCGATTGGTATTGCGGTTTCCTTATACTTAAAATTAGAAGTTCTGGGGCCCAGTGATAACTGGCAAGTTGACCATCAGCTTGGGAAGCTTCCCCATGATGAGACGAATATGATTGTAACAACTGCACTAAGCGTCGCATCAGATTTACCACCACAGCATCTGCGGGTAGTAAGTGATATTCCAGTAACACATGGCTTAGGAAGCAGTTCAAGTGCAATTGTGGCAGGGGTTGAATTAGCAAATCAGCTGAAAGAGCTACACCTAAGCAAAGAAGAAAAAGTTGAGATTGCCAGTCAAATTGAAGGCCATCCAGATAATGTTGCCCCAGCTATTCTAGGCGGTTTAGTAGTCGGCACACATATTAATGGTCACTTTGCCGCGCTTGAAGCGCCCTTGTTTCCATATGATTTTGCTGCGTATATTCCGCCGTATAGCCTAAAAACGGCCGATGCACGGGCAGCCCTGCCATATCAATTGGACTATTCTCAGGCTGTTCACGCTAGTGCAATTGCTAATACTTTTGTTGCCAGCTTATTTACCAAAAATTATGATGTGGCATTTAAATTGATGGAAGCGGACCGTTTTCATGAACCATATCGTAAAGAATTAGTTCCAGAATTAAATCAAATTCGCGAATTAGGGAAAAAACACGGGGCCTTGGCAACATATTTAAGTGGTGCCGGGCCAACAGTAATGACGGTTGTTGATAGGGATAAATATGAATCCTTTGAACAAGCAGTGCATGCTGGGGGATTAGATGGAAAAATCGTTCGCTTACACCCAGATGTTGACGGGGTTAAGTTAATTTAATGGGAGCGGAATGTAATAAAATATAAATGATAGACTCCTGACTCGGATTCGAACTCTGGAGTCTTTTTTTGCGCTTTCGTATTTTTAATATTGCTTATTTGTGTTTATACGAACTATTTTTATTGTTGATGAAATTAAGTTCGATTATTGATTGAATTTAAATAATCTCTTTGTTATCCTTAAAACAGATTTAAGGAGGTAAGATTATGAGCATGGTTAGTGTCGTAATGGGTAGTAAGTCTGATTGGCCAACGGTTAAAGAAGCATGTGCAATATTCGATCAATTTGATATCCCCTATGAGAAAAAGGTGATCTCTGCACACCGGATGCCGAACGAAATGTTCGCCTTTTCGCAAAATGCAGTTGCTGAAGGAATAAAAGTAATTATTGCTTGTGCAGGCGGGGCAGCGCACTTGCCAGGCATGATTGCTGCCAATACGCCCCTCCCGGTGATTGGAATTCCAGGACAAACAAAAGCGCTTGGGGGAATGGATTCACTACTATCAATTGTCCAAATGCCGGCGGGAATTCCCGTTGCTACAACGGCAATTGGGAAGGCTGGTGCCCAAAATGCGGCCTTATTAGCTTTACAGATTTTAGGGATTACCGATAAAAATATTCAACAAAAAATTATTGAATACCGACACCAGATGCATGATCAAGCAGTAGAAAGCGGGGATCACCTTGACTAACTTTATTCCGCAAGGTAAAACTATTGGAATTATCGGTGGGGGACAACTTGGACAGATGATGGCACTTGATGCCAAGCAAACAGGGATGAAGGTGATTATTCTTGACCCAACTCCAGCATGTCCAGCGGGGCAAGTAGCTGATGAACAAATTGTTGCTCCGTATACTAGTATAAAAGCGATAGAAGAATTAGCTGATAAGGCTGATGTGTTAACTTATGAATTTGAAAACGTTGATTTGAAAGCTTTAGAAGATGTTGCTAATCGTGCTTACATCCCACAAGGAACCCGCTTGCTTTATATAACTAAAAATCGCTTGCGTGAAAAAACATTTTTACGTAGGGCAGGGTTAAAAACAGCGCCCTTTTTACCCGTTCATGATGATGTTAGTTTACGAAAAGCTATCAAAATGCTTGGTTATCCAGCAGTCCTAAAGACTAGTGAGGGCGGTTATGATGGCCACGGTCAAGAGGTTCTTCGTAATGATGCGGATTTGCCGAAGTGTTCTGATGTTATTGCCAGTGGCGACTGTATATTAGAAGGATGGGTTCCGTTTAAGCTAGAGTGTTCTGTGATGGTTGGCCGGAATGAAAAGGGCGATACAACGGTCTTTCCTGTTGCCGAAAATATTCATCATAATGAAATCTTACATTTAAGTATTATCCCAGCACGAATCTCAACCACACTACAACAGGCAGCGCAACGGATGGCCTTGAAGATTGCTGAAGCGATGAATTTACGTGGTGTTTTAGGGGTTGAAATGTTTGTAACTGATAGTGGTGAGATCTATGTTAACGAACTAGCTCCACGCCCGCATAATTCAGGCCACTATTCGATTGAGGCCTGCAATTTTTCTCAATTTGCAATTCATAATCGCGCCATCAGCAACTGGCCATTACCAAAGATTGAATTATTGAAACCAGCGGTAATGGTTAATGTTTTGGGGCAGCATGTCGCGGGGGTCCGTGCAGTTATTAAAGACAAAGCTGACTGGCATTTCCATGATTATGGTAAGGCTGCAATAAGGCATAATCGTAAGATGGGACATGTTACAATCTTAACTGATGATATAACAACAACTTTAGCAGAAATTGACAATACAGGAATTTGGATTAATTAAAGTTCGTCTTTACGGAAGTAGTACGACTATGCGATAATACGTTTAGACAAAATAGAGAGGATTTTAACTGATGATTGATCGTTACACGAGTCCAGAAATGAAGAAAATTTGGAGCCTTGAGACGCAATACCAATGTTGGCTAGATGTTGAGATTGCAGCTGATGAGGCTTGGAGTAAGCTTGGGCATATTCCGGCAGAAGATGTTGAAAAGATTAGGAAAAATGCAAAGTTTTCTGTAGAAGGAATTGCTGAAATTGAAGCAGTTACTCACCATGACGTGATTGCATTTACCCGTGATGTTTCAAAATCACTTGGTCCCGAACGGAAGTGGGTTCACTATGGGATGACCAGTACTGATGTTGTTGATACGGCACAGGGATTGCGGTTAAAAAAGGCGAACGATATCTTACGGCAGGATATTGACAACTTTATATCAGTGTTAAAAGAGCTTGCGGAAAAATATAAGTATACCGTATGCATGGGACGGACACATGGTGTGCATGCTGAACCGACAACATTTGGTTTGAAAGCAGCACGTTGGTACTCCGAAATGAAACGAAATAAAGAACGGTTTGAACATGCCGCAAAGGGTGTTGAAGCTGGAAAAATTTCAGGTGCTGTGGGGACTTTTGCGGAAATCGATCCATTTGTCGAAGAATATGTCTGCAAGAAGCTAGGCTTACGACCGCAAGAAATTTCGACCCAAGTGCTTCCACGGGATTTACATGCGGAATATATTACGACAATTGCTTTGATTGGGACAAGCATGGAGGAAATGGCTACTGAGATTCGTTCCCTACAACGAACTGAAATTCATGAAGTTGAAGAACACTTTGCTAAGGGCCAAAAGGGTTCATCGGCAATGCCGCATAAACGTAATCCAATCGGGTCAGAAAATATTACCGGATGTGCGCGGATGTTGCGCGGATTCATGATTCCGGCATATGAAGACGTATCATTATGGCATGAACGGGATATTTCGCATTCCAGTGCTGAACGAATGATTTTGCCAGACGCTACTTCGCTGCTTGATTACATGTTGCGGCGCTTCGGACGGATCTTGCAAAATCTTGATGTCTTCCCGGAGACGATGAAAAAGAATATGGATAAAACGCTTGGCTTGATTTATAGCGGTCGGGTACTTTTGAAGTTAGTGAATAGTGGAATGACCCGTGAAGCGGCTTATGATCTGATTCAGCCATATACTGCCAAGTGCTGGGCTGAACAGGTTCCATTCCGCCCATTGCTTGAGGATGATCCAGTGATTCAAAAGCAATTAACCAAGGATGACCTTAACGATGCGTTTGACTATCATTGGCATTTGCGTCATATTGACGATATTTATAAGCGATTAGGTTTAGAATAGTAAATTCCACGATTAGACTTGATAATATTGAAAATAAAATAATAGAGAGCGTAAAGAGGACTCTAGCGTTCGGATTTTCCGAATACTAGAGTTTTTTTATGTCCTGCTAGGAAAATTAGCAAACAACCTATTATGTTATTTAATAAAAGACGAACTTTTTAAATGAATGCAATTAAAATTAATCGTATTTTTTGTTGACAGCCCTAGGGAAGAGATAGTATATTTATTTTGTGAAATAACGAATTTCAAACGTTTATATTGATATATTGTTCGTATTTACTGAAAGGAAGTTCCCCGAAAATGGAAAAATTGTTATACACCGGGAAAGCAAAGCAGATGTGGCAGACGACGGATCCGGATGTCCTAAGGGTTGTGTATTTAGACCAGGCGACAGCATTGAATGGCAAGCAAAAAGACCATTTTGTTGGGAAAGGAGCGGCTGCTAATGCAATTTCCACGCTTGTTTTTCAGTATTTAATAAATCATGGAATCAAAACTCACTTCCTCAAAAAAGTTGCTCCTAATGAAGATCTTGTAAAAAAATGTCAAATGTTCCCGCTGGAATTTGTGACAAGGAATGTTGTTGCAGGGCATTTTGCCAGCCGATATGGTCTTCAAGAGGGACAGTTATTAGTTGAGCCGGTTGAAGAAACTTTTTATAAGAGCGATGAATTAGATGATCCTTTTATCAACGAGTCAGCTACGATTGCTCTTAAGATTGCTACTCATCAGGAAATCGTACGAATGTGGAATATTTGTCGAGAAGTAAATGGCTTGCTTAAGCTGCTGTTTGCCAAGGCGGGCCTTCAATTAGTCGACTTTAAACTTGAATTTGGCCGGTTGAGTAATGGTGAAGTTGTTCTTGCTGATGAGTTTTCACCTGACAACTGCCGTTTATGGGACTTATCCACTGGCCAACATATGGATAAGGATGTTTATCGCCGGCAACTTGCTGATTTGACCCAAACATATGCTGAAGTATTAGAACGACTACAAGGAGCAATCGAGGAGGAAAATCAAAATGACTAACGTTCGGATTTTCGTAACATATAAACAATCAGTTTTCGATCCACAGGGAGAAACAATCAAAACGGCCATTCATTCCCTTGGTCACGATGAAGTAACGAGTATCAAAGTTGGTAAATTTTTTGATGTTACATTAGCAGCCACAGGAAGTGATGTTGTGACAGCAGTCAAAGAAATTGCTGACCAACTCCTGGTTAACTTTAATATGGAAACTTACACCTACCAAGTGATGGAGGAAGCTTAAATGAAAATAGCGGTCATTGTCTTTCCAGGGTCTAATTGTGATATTGACTTATATGAGGCGCTGCACGCGGTATGTCATGCGGACGTAGAGTATGTATCACATCGCGAAACAAGTTTAACGGGCTTTGATGCCGTGATGTTACCCGGTGGTTTTTCTTATGGCGATTATTTACGGGCCGGAGCGATTGCTCGATTCACGAATATTATGCCAGCGATTGTAAAAATGGCGAATGCCGGCAAGCCGGTATTTGGAACTTGCAATGGTTTTCAGATTTTAACGGAGGCTGGTTTGTTGCCGGGAGCGTTGAAGCGTAATGATAACCAACGCTTTATCTGCCGGACGATTCCGCTTGAAGTAGTAAATAACCAAACGATTTTTACTACACAATATTGTTCGCGTGAACGAATTGCGTTACCAATTGCGCACGCGGATGGCAGCTATTACGCTGATGAGGAAACCCTTGACCGGCTGGAAGCTAACAATCAGGTTGTCTTCCGATATGCCGCGGAGAACCCGAATGGCAGTCTGCGAAATATTGCTGGAATCACAAATGAGCGAGGAAATGTCTTAGGAATGATGCCTCATCCAGAAAGAGCAGTTGAAGCAATTCTTGGTAGTGTTGATGGTTTACGGTTATTCAAGTCCTTGCTAGAAAACGGCAAAGTTAGAACGGAGGCATAATCAATGAAGCAAGCGATGACCCCAGAAGAAATCAAAGAACAAAAGCCATATTTAGATTGGAGCTTGTCGGAAGCAGAGTATGACTATATTCGGACTCAATTATTAGGGCGCCTGCCAAATTATACTGAAACCGGCTTGTTCGCTGCGATGTGGAGTGAACATTGTTCTTACAAAAAATCAAAATCAGTTTTGCGGCTCTTTCCGAATAAAAACGAACGGGTATTACAGGGCCCAGGTGAGGGTGCAGGGGTTGTTGATATTGATGATGGTCAGGCGGTTGTTTTTAAAGCAGAAAGCCATAACCACCCTACAACTGTTGAACCATATCAGGGGGCTGCAACGGGGATTGGCGGAATTTTGCGCGATATTTTTAGTATGGGCGCACGACCGATTGCTTCACTTGATTCTCTGCATTTTGGAGAGTTAACTGACCCATTGATGCGGATGAAGGTTGAAGCGACAGTTCGCGGAATTGGGGATTATGGTAATTGTATGGGAATTCCGACAGTTGCTGGGGAAATAACCTTTGATTCGTGCTACCAAGGCAATCTTTTATGTAATGCAATGAGTGTTGGCTTGATGGACCAAAAGGATATTCAACAAGGACGCGCGGCGGGAATTGGCAATGCAGTAATGTATGTTGGTGCTAAGACTGGTCGTGATGGCATTCATGGGGCTACTTTTGCTTCAACTGATTTTAGTGACGAAAACGAAACGCAACGTTCTGCAGTTCAAGTTGGCGACCCCTTTATGGAAAAATTATTATTAGAAGCGTGCCTAGACTTGATTACTAAGCATCCTGCTTGGCTTGTCGGCATTCAGGACATGGGAGCCGCCGGAATTGTTTCTTCAAGTGCTGAAATGGCATCAGAGGGAAAAAGCGGGATGGAGCTAAATCTTGACTTGGTTCCCCAACGTGAGCCGCATATGTCAGCCTATGAAATTATGCTAAGTGAATCGCAAGAGCGGATGCTTCTCTGCGTAAAAAAGGGAAACGAAGAAGATGTTAAAAAGATCTTTGACCTTTATGGGCTTGAAGCTGTAACGATTGGCCGAATAACAGCAGGTCATGACTACGTATTATTTCATGATGGCGAAGAAGTGTGCCATCTTCCAGTGGCCAGCCTAACTGATGATGTACTGGAAGAAGAAAGTATGGAGAGAAAGCCTGCCCGAATTGAAGAAGCAGAGAAACAGTCAGCATGGGAACCGCATATTACTAATATTGAAAGCACCTTAGCTGACCTATTGCAGCAACCGACAATTGCAGATAAGGCGAGTCTATACTGGCAATATGATTCACAGGTACGAACCAATACCGTAGTTGGCCCCGGAAGTGATGCTGGCGTAATCCGAATTCGTGGTACGAAAAAGGGATTAGCAATGACTACTGATGGTAATGGCCGGTTTGTCTACCTTAATCCTGAAGTTGGCGGGCAGATGGCCTTGGTAGAGGCAGCCGCCAATATTATTGCTAGTGGTGCCCAGCCATTAGCAATCACTGATTGTCTAAATTATGGCGATCCTAATGATCCTGAGATTTTCTGGGAACTTCACCAATCTGTGCAGGGGATGGCGGATGCTTGCCGTGAATTTAACACTCCAGTTATTTCTGGAAATGTATCGTTATATAACGAAAATAATGGGCGGGCAATCCATCCCACACCGATGGTCGGTATGGTTGGGCTGATTAAGAATATCGATCGAGTGATTCCTTCATTTGTTCAGCATCCGAGCGACAAAGTCTACTTAGTCGGCAAGACGAGAGATGACTTTGCTGGTTCTGAATTACAAAAGATGATGATTGGTGGTATTAGCGGGGTGGTGAAACCATTTGACCTCAGTCACACTCATGATTACATGAAACGCCTTTTAGCGGTTATGGAAACGGGGCATGTTGCCAGTGCTCATGATTTAAGCGAAGGAGGCCTCGGCGTAGCCCTAGCAGAGATGCTCTTTCACACTGATTTGGGTTTAGATTTAACCCTGCCAATGATTAATGCCGATCAATTCTTTAGCGAAAGCCCAGGCAGGTTTGTTGTAACGGTGCCAGAACGTGCGATGGCCGAATTTGAAGCAACATTAGCAGGTGATGCAGTTCTGATTGGCGAAGTAACCAATAGTCACTGGCTAGAAGCTAAGTTAGCGAATGGTGAAGTTAATGCGAATGTTTGCGAATTACAGAAAAAATGGGAGGAGGCCATTCCGTGTCAGTTGAAATTAAAGGATTAAATGAGGAATGCGGCGTTTTTGGGATTTTTGGAACACCGGATGCTAGCCAGTTAACTTATTATGGCCTCCATACCTTGCAACATCGTGGTCAAGAAGGGGCAGGAATTGTTTCAACTGATGGCAAAACACTTTACCAACATCGGGACCGTGGATTACTAGCGAAGGTATTTGCTGACCCTGCCGAATTAAAACGATTAGTGGGGGAGGCTGCCATTGGGCATGTTAGGTATGGAACTAGCGGTCATAACTCAATTGCAAATGTTCAACCATTTTTATTTCGTTTTGGTGATGGGGATATTGCCTTAGCGCACAATGGCAATTTAACGAATGCGGTGACTCTGCGACAACAGTTAGAAAATGAAGGAGCAGTTTTTCAATCTGATTCTGATACTGAGATCCTTATCCATCTGATTCGGAAATATATTAATGAGGGATTTATCCCCGCATTAAAAAAGAGCCTTAATCTTATTCATGGTGGCTTTGCATACTTGCTTTTGCAAAAGGACCGGTTAATTGCAGCGTTGGATCCAAACGGAATCCGCCCGTTATGTATTGGACGCTTGGCAAATGGGGCTTACGTTGTTGCTAGTGAGACCTGTGCATTAGATATTATTGACGCTAAGTTCGTTCGCGATGTGCAACCCGGAGAATTGATTACGATCGATCAAGATGGTTTACATATTGATCATTACACAAGGCAGACACAATTAGCGATTTGTTCTATGGAATACATCTACTTTGCTCGGCCCGATTCCATTATCCATGGGGTAACAGTGCATAACGCCCGTAAACGAATGGGAAAACTATTAGCTAAAGAACACCCAGTGGATGCTGACATCGTAATCGGTGTACCTAATTCATCATTATCGGCTGCTAGCGGATATGCTGAAGAAAGCGGCTTACCGTATGAAATGGGGCTAATTAAAAGCCAGTATGTTGCCCGGACCTTTATCCAACCAACCCAAGAGCTTCGTGAACTCGGGGTTCATATGAAATTATCAGCAGTTCGCGGCGTCGTAAAGGGTAAGCGGGTAGCAGTAGTTGATGATTCCATCGTTCGTGGTACTACTTCAAAGCAAATTGTTCAGATGCTCCGTAATGCGGGGGCTAGCGAAGTTCACTTACTGATTGCTTCTCCGCCATTTAAGTTTCCTTGCTTTTATGGGATCGATGTTTCAACCAGATCAGAACTAATGGCTGCGCATTATTCAGTCACAGCAATGTGCGAGAGGGTCGGCGCTGATTCGTTAAACTTTTTGAGCATTGATAGCTTGGTTAAGGCGATTGATGTTCCTGATGCGGGGGATGCTCCTAATGGTGGACTAACGGTTGCCTATTTTAATGGGAAATACCCAACACCACTTTATGATTATGAAAAAGGCTATTTGAAGTCATTAAACGCTCAGGAACGGTTAGCGAGAAAGGAGAACGTGCGATGAGTCGTTACCAAGATGCTGGTGTTGATGTTAATGCGGGCTATGAGCTTGTTCGCCGAATTAAGAATGCTGTTGGATCAACCAATCGTGCGGGGGTTCTTGGTAGTATCGGGAGCTTTGGCGGGATGTTTGATCTCGGAGTATTAAAGGTAAAGCAACCGATCCTTGTAGCAGGGACTGATGGTGTTGGGACCAAATTGCTAATTGCGCAAAAGTTGAATCGCCATAGCACAATTGGGATTGATGTTGTGGCGATGTGTGCTAATGATGTCTTAGCGCAGGGAGCTGAGCCAATTGCTTTTCTTGACTATATTGCTACTGGTCACAATGATCCGGTAAAGATGGCTGAGATTGTAAGCGGCGTGGCGGCTGGTTGTCGTGATGCGCGTGCAGCATTGATTGGCGGTGAAACAGCTGAAATGCCCGATATGTATGCTAAAAATGAGTATGACTTAGCGGGGACAGTGATTGGCATTGCGGAGAAAGAAGAATTACTGACCAATAAGGGACCGCAAAATGGTGATATTTTGATTGGCTTACCTTCAAGCGGTCTGCATTCTAATGGTTTTTCACTAGTACGGCAAATCTTATTTAAGGACCATAGGGTTAACTTCACTGCTCGTCCTGTTGAACTTGCTGGTCAGATGGTTGGAGAAGCACTTTTGACGCCGACTAAAATATATGTTCAACCAGTCTTACCGTTAATCCACCAGCACCTAGTTCGTGGAATCAGCCATATTACTGGTGGCGGTTTGATTGAGAATGTTCCACGGATGCTTGGTGAAAACTTACAAGCAGTGATTGATAGCAAACGCTGGCCCCACCAACCGATTTTTGACTATTTACGGGTACTAGGAAAGCTTTCGCCGGAAGATTGTTTTCAAACATTTAACATGGGAATTGGCATGGTGTTAGCAGTTGCCCCTAATGATGTTGAACAAGTTGAAAAAATATTAGAACAACAGCAGATGCCAACTTATCAAATTGGTTACATCCGCCATTGCTTGCCAACTGCTGACAAAATTAAGATTAAGCGAGGAAAGTAAATGAGAGTTGCAGTTTTTGCATCAGGAAATGGTACTAATTTTGAAGTGTTGGCAAACCATTTTAAAAATAAAGATATCCCAGGTGAGTTGGTCCTGCTATTTTGCAATCACCCAGATGCTTATGTAGTAAAAAGGGCGAAACGGCTACGAATACCAGTGGAAGTTTTTACGGTTAAATCTTGTGGGAGTAAGCAGCAGTATGAAGAAAAACTGCTAGGACTTTTACAAAAATATCAAATTGATTTTATTGCCTTAGCCGGGTACTTACGGGTGGTTGGGCCGACAATTTTGGACCACTATGCTCATCGGATTATTAACCTTCACCCAGCATGGCTGCCTGAGTATCCGGGATTGCACTCGATTGAACGAGCGTTTGACGATCGGCGGGCACAAACAGGCGTTACTGTGCACTATATCGATGCTGACTTGGATTCGGGTCCAATCATCATGCAAGAACACGTCCCTATTTTACCTACTGACACGGTTGAAACTCTTGAAGAGCGGGTTCATGAGACTGAACATCGTCTTTACCCGCAAGCATTAAAAAAAGCGCTAGAAAATGAAAAGGAGCAAGGTTAACCTATGAAACGAGCATTAGTTAGTGTATCGGATAAGACAGATTTGATTCCGTTTGTTAACGGGCTAGCAGAGAATGGCTTTGAAATTGTATCAACAGGTGGTACTAAACGAATACTGGATGAAGCAGGAATTAAGACCATTGGCATTGAAGATGTTACCCATTTTCCTGAAATCCTTGATGGGCGGGTAAAAACGCTCAACCCATATGTTCACGGCGGCTTGTTAGCGCGACGTGATTTGCCGGAACATATGGCAACGTTAGAAAAGTTCGCCATTACTCCGATTGACTTAGTTTGCGTTAACCTCTATCCATTTAAAGGAACGATTGAAAAGCCAGACGTACAATTAGCAGATGCAATTGAAAAGATTGATATTGGTGGTCCAAGCATGGTGCGGTCGGCTGCTAAAAATTATCGGGATGTGACGGTGGTTGTTGACAAAAACGATTATCAAGAAGTTTTACACCAAATTACAGAAAACGATTCTACAACATTGGAGTTACGGATGAAATTAGCTGCGAAAGCCTTTCGTCATACGGCTGCTTATGATGCCCTTATCTCCCAATATCTTACTAACTTAGATGGGCTGGCCAATCCAGAAAAACTAACATTAACGTGGAATCTTAAAGAAACCATGCGTTATGGTGAAAACAGTCACCAACAGGCTTGGCTGTATGAGGATGCTTTACCAAAGAGCTTCTCTGTTTTACAAGCGCAGCAATTACATGGCAAGAAGCTTTCTTACAATAATATTAAGGATGCTGATGAAGCGTTGCGGTGTATCCGTGAATTTGAGGAGCCTACCGTGGTGGCAATGAAACACATGAATCCTTGTGGGATTGGGCGGGGTGCCACAATCGAGCAAGCATGGGAACGAGCATATGCGGCTGATTTAGTTTCGATCTTTGGCGGTGTGATAGCGCTAAATCGGCAAGTAGACTTAGTGACTGCCGAAAAGATGCATCATATTTTCTTAGAAATCGTGATTGCGCCAGGTTTTGATGATGATGCCTATCAATTATTAGCCAGAAAGAAAAATATTCGGTTGCTTACTCTTGACTTTAGTAAAAAAGATGAACCAGCGAAGCGTGAAATTGTTTCAGTAATGGGTGGAATACTTCTTCAAGAACAAGATACCTTAGCAGAGGATTATCATGATTGGCAATGTGTTACGACGATTCAACCGACAGAAGATCAGTTAAAGAGTCTAATGTTTGCTTGGAAGGCAGTTAAACACGCCAAGTCTAATGCGATTGTGTTAGCAAATGATGAACGGACTCTCGGAATTGGCGAAGGCCAGCCTAATCGAATTGATTCATTAAAAATTGCAGTTGCCCATGCAGAAAATGATATCGATGAGCGAACAGTGATGGCGTCTGACGCATTTTTCCCATTTGGTGATTGCGTTGAATATGCTGGAAAGCATGGAATTAAAGCAGTAGTACAGCCGGGAGGTTCTATCCGTGACCAAGAGTCAATCGATATGGCAAATAAATACGGGATTGCAATGGTTACGACCAGTGTTCGTCATTTTCGCCACTAGGATTTAAGGAGGAGACCATGGCAAAAAAGGTAAATGTGTTGGTTGTCGGTGAAGGTGGTCGTGAATTTGCGATTGCTAAGAAGCTTCAGGAGAGCAGCCATGTTAACCAAGTTTATTGTGCTCCGGGGAATGTGGGCATGACAACGGTTGGCGTTTTACCAGTTGCAATTGCCGAAACGGACTTTGCGCAGTTGATTCAATTTGCTAAAAATCATGGAATTGCATGGACTTTCGTCGGTCCCGAAGATTGCCTTGTTGATGGAATTGTTGACGAGTTCCGGACAGCTGGCTTGAAAGTTTTCGGACCTGATGCGCGATCGGCTCAACTGGAGGGCTCGAAAGATTATGCCCTCAATTTTATGGATAATTATCATGTGCCGACTGCTCGTCATGCAACTTACCGCAACCAAACTGCGGCAATTAATAACATTGACCAATTTGGTTTTCCAGTCGTAATTAAGGAAAATGGTCTTGCTGGCGGAAAAGGCGTAGTAGTAGCACAAGATCGCGCGATAGCAATTAAAACCGTAAAAGAGATGTTTGCTAACGGACAGGCGCGGCTTATTTTAGAGGAATGTTTAGTAGGACCGGAATACTCAATGTTTTTGGTGGTTAGTAATGGTCACTATCGTGTATTACCGATGGCACAAGACCATAAGCGGGCATACGATAATGATGAAGGACCGAATACTGGGGGGATGGGGGCTTATAGTCCATTGCCACAGTTATCTTCGACAGTACGACAACAAATGATCACAAGAGTAGTAGAACCTACTATTAAAGGACTAGCGGCAGGCGGTTACCATTATCATGGAATTTTATATATTGGACTTATTTTGACCGCAACCGGTCCCAAAGTAATTGAATATAACGTTCGTTTGGGAGATCCAGAAACACAAGTGATTTTGCCACGGCTAAAGACCGACTTGTTTGAACTTATTGAAGCGGCAATTAATGATCAACCCTTACCAACGATTGAAGAGCGTCCGATAGCTTGCTTCGGTGTTGTTCTGGCTTCGAAAGGCTATCCGACTAAACCGTTATATGGTCAGCATTTAGGGTGCTTCCCCAATAAAGATAATATTGAAATTGCGTATGCTAATATTACTGGTAAGCTGAACTCGTTACGTGGAGCAGGCGGCAGGTTGTTAATGGTTATTAGCGAGGATCGCTCTTTACAACTAGCTCATAATCAAGTTTATAAATATTTGGCAGAGCTTAACGAGCCCGAATGTTTTTATCGGCATGACATTGGCGCGAAGGCAGGCTTATAGGAATTTAAGTCTCGCTATTGGAATTTACCGGCGAATGGATTAAAATAGTGGAGTAATGCTGTTAAAGCGAGATTTAAGAAGAAAGAGGTCAATTGAACATGGCTAAATTAGTATTAATTCGTCACGGTCAAAGTGAATGGAACTTATCTAACCAATTTACTGGTTGGGTTGATGTTGACTTAAGCGAAAAGGGTGTTGAACAAGCAAAGAACGCTGGTAAGGCCCTTAAAGAACACGGGATTGAATTCGATTACGCTTACACTTCTGTTTTGAAGCGGGCTATCAAGACACTACACTACGCTCTTGAAGAATGTGACCAATTATGGATTCCTGAATACAAGACATGGCGTTTAAATGAACGTCACTACGGCGCACTTCAAGGCCACAACAAGAAGAAAGCTGCCGAAAAATACGGTGACGAACAAGTTCACATTTGGCGTCGTTCATACGATGTATTACCTCCATTGCTAAGTGCTGATGACGAAGGTTCTGCTGCTCAAGACCGTCGTTATGCAAACTTAGACCCACGTGCTATTCCTGGTGGTGAAAACTTAAAGGTTACGTTGGAACGTGTTATTCCATTATGGCAAGACGAGATTGCTCCTAAGCTTTTAGATAACAAGAATGTGATTATCGCTGCCCATGGTAACTCGCTTCGTGCATTGAGCAAGTACATTGAAGATATTTCTGATGAAGATATCATGAACTTGGAAATGGCTACTGGTCAACCAGTTGTTTATGACTTTGATGACAAGCTTAACGTATTGAGCAAGGAAAAGTACTAAAATAATTGGCTTAGATTTACTGTAAAAAGGAACTGCTGAAAATGGCAGTTCCTTTTTGGGTTAACATATGAAAAAACCATGAATAAATTAGTTAATAAATTGTGCTTAAAATGAGTTGTGGTATGATTAACAACAGAATCTAATATATGGAGAGAAATTAAATGAAAATGGAAAAACAACGAACACTCCCGATGAAGGAATTTATTACTTCATTGAAGAAGCTGGTAAAGCCTAATTACTTAAAGGCAATGTGGCCAGTTGCCGGAGTTTCAATTATTTTTATTGCATTAGTATCGATTTTATCGATGTTTAATTCAAATATCGCGGCATCTTTGAGTATGACTGTAATGATGATCATGTATGGGATGGCGTCTCCTGTTACTGTTCTATTCGCGCTGTTAGAAATTTTGGGGATATTTGCGATTATTGCTGCTTTAGCATTCTTCTACTCATTCTTTGTGGTTGCCACGCAATATACTTACCAAGACAAGATGGCGCATCCAGAGCAACCTGTTAGTGCGGGCTCTATTTGGATGCACTATAAGCACTTACGGAAGAATCAACTTTGGCGAATTATCCTTTATATTGGGTTGTTTACATTCTTGTGGAGCCTACCGTTAAATCTTGTCAATGCGTTGCTTGTTTCACGAATTTCGGGGAATGCTGGATTGTACGTTGCATGGATTGTGAGAATCCTTAATGATATCATCATTTTATGGAAGAGTATCGAATATTCACAATCCTACTTCCTTTATCGTGAAAAACAACCTCAATTCCTTGGTCAGTCGATGCGGTATGCGTTAACTGCAAGTCGTCGTTTTATGACAGGACGGAAATGGAATTACTTTGCGATTGTTTTTGTAGTAGAATTTTTACCAATGCTCATTTGGACTTTAATCTTTGGTGGCCTTGCCGTTTATGGGATCTACACAGCTACATACGTTCTCACATATGTAGGGATAATTCTTTTGATTGTCGGTTTGTCTTGTTACTTTCCAGTTGCATATGCAACTGCTGCCTTATATTACAATCGTGCTCGAGCAGGGATGGAAATGGATGTTCTCTTTAAAGATACTTTCAAGCCCGTTGCAGATTTGACTGGTGAAGCATATGTCCATGAGGTTTATGTTGCAAAGCAGCCTGCAGAACAGCCATCACCGGCAGCTAAGAATAAACAAGAAAAGAAGCATGAAGCAAAGAAAGATGAATAAAAAAGAAAGCGGCGATTTATTCGCGGCTTTTTTTCTTCAAAAGATGCTTGACAGTAGCCGGTAAACACAGGTACAATGACGGCAATAATTAAAGGCGATGAAGTAATATTAGTAGTTAGCAGTTGGACATTCAGAGAGCAAGTGGTTATTGAGAACTTAGCCAAGACTGTTGAACGAATTACAATTACTGAGCCTTTCATCATTAGAACGGATCGTCTCGTTATCGACTAGAGTGGTAGCTGTATAAGCAGTTGCAAATCAAGGTGGTAACGCGGTAAATCGTCCCTGACTTCATTGATAGAAGTCAGGGATTTTTTGTATCCGAAATATTTTGGAGGTAAACATGGATATTATTAATGAATTAGAATGGCGCGGTGCCATTAACCAAGTTACTGATGAAGAAGGATTACGCAAGTTAACATCAGAAGATAAGATTGCCCTTTACTGTGGGACGGATCCAACTGGGGATAGTTTGCACATTGGGCATTTAATTCCCTTTATGATTTTGAAACGATTCCAATTAGCCGGTCACCACCCAGTGATTATTATCGGTGGAGGAACAGGGGCAATTGGAGATCCATCTGGGCGAAAGTCTGAACGACAGTTACAAACAATGGAACAAGTCCACCATAATGAAGAAGCATTGACAGCGCAAATGAAGAAATTGTTTGGGACAGAGAACTTTACAATTGTTAATAATTATGATTGGCTGTCGAAGATTAGCTTACTTGATTTTCTTCGAGACTATGGGAAGCTATTCAACATTAATACAATGTTGAATAAGGAAGTAGTGGCTAGTCGTTTAGATGCTGGGATTTCATTTACTGAATTTACATACCAGATTTTACAGTCAATCGACTTCCTTCACCTTTACCGGCATAATGATGTACAGCTACAAATCGGTGGTTCCGATCAATGGGGGAACATTACTGCCGGAATTGATTTGATCCACAAAGTAGAAGGTCCCGATACTAAGGTTTATGGACTAACTATCCCATTAATGCTAAAGGCGGATGGTACTAAATTCGGTAAGACTGCTGGTGGAGCGATATGGCTTGACCCAAAAAAGACGTCGCCATATGAATTCTACCAATTCTGGATCAACCAAGATGACCGTGATGTTGTTAAATATTTGAAATACTTTACCTTCTTATCAAAAGAAGAAATTGACAATTTAGCAGAAAAAGTTAAGAAGGAACCATGGAAGCGGGAAGCTCAACGCCGTTTAGCACAAGAAGTCACGAAGTTTGTCCATGGGCAAGAAGCGGTCGAAGAAGCAGAACGAATCAGTAAAGCACTTTTCTCTGGAGATGTAGCCGATCTTTCTGTTGCGGAAATTGAGCAAGGCTTTAAGAATATGCCTTCAGTTAACGTTGAAAACAAAAAGGAAAATATTGTGATTTGGTTAACTGAAAATGGAATCGAGCCATCACGTCGTCAAGCACGGCAAGATGTATCAAGTGGTGCTATTCGGATCAATGGCGAAAAAGTTGATGATGTTGATGCTGAAATTGACCCAAGTGCTCATTTTGATGGTAAGTTTGTGATCGTGCGGAAAGGGAAGAAACACTACTATCTTGCACGTGTAAAATAAACATGAATATAAATGTTAGTAAATACGTCTGTAAATTAATTTTTAGGGACGTATTTATTTGTTTTTAAAAGCGAAAAACAAATAAATTTGATAACCTGAGAAAGAAAGTTCATATTTAAAAATTAATTCAAGAATAATGAAAAAAGGTGTTGACGAGAAGGTGAAAGCACGGTATAGTAATTATCGTTGTCAAAACAGTTAAGTGCTGTTACGATGGATTAACAAAAAAGTTAAAAATAATTGTTGACATCAGATTGATGACATGATATAGTAATAAAGTTGCTGATTGAG
>NZ_QORN01000008.1:0-24664 GCF_014830205.1 Limosilactobacillus walteri | reverse complement strand
ACTTGTCTTGTGTTGCTACTGCGGTACTGTCTTTAATATCTGCTGTGGCGTACTCGTCAATAAGCCAATCACTCAACTTCTTATAAGTTGCTGGCGTTACCTTGCGATGGTTACGCTTAAAGATGTTGTCTAGCGTCCATCGACTTAAACTAAGTTCACGCCCTAGAGCTACGGTGGAGAGATTAAGTTCCCCTCGCTTGCGCTTGATCGCTGTTACTTGTTTATCTGATAAATACATAGGCATTTAATACCACCTCTATTCACATAACTGTGAGTAAATATTAATTCACAATTATGTGAATGTCAACGAAAATGTTCACAGTTTTGTGAAATAATGATATTATTTAATTGAGCAAAGAAGGTGATAATATATGAGTGAGTATTCCTATTATCGTTATAAACATCACAACAGAATTAAAAAATTGAGAAAAGAAAAAGGCCTAACTCTGAAAGAGCTAGGCGAAAAAGTCGGTATGCGGGATAATACGTTAAGCCAATACGAAAATGAAAAGAGAAATCCTAATGATGAAATTTGGGAGAAACTCGCAGAGTTTTTCGATGTAAGTACAAGCTATATTCAAGGATTGAGCTATGAAAGAACTGATCCTTACGAAAGTATAGGTAGAATTCTTAATAAGATTAACTTTAATGATGACAAAGCCAAAAACGATAAAATAAGAGAACAATTATTTGAAGCTTTTGCTATCGTTTTAGATAGTACAGAAGACAAGTTGGCAGATTTAGAAAATCAAATTGATAATATTGACCCAAACTATTATGATCCTTCTGGGGATTTATAGCAGGATCTTCATGTGTAACGTACTTCCATAAGCTATTGGATAGCTAATTTTAGTATATTGTCGTAATGCAAGAAAAAACAATTATTAGGTTTAGAATCTGGGGGGATTTTATGAAAAAGATAGGTTTAATATGTGCCACCGTGTTAATGGGGATGTCATTAACCGCTTGTGGTAGTCAATCAAGTAGTAATAAGGCTTCTAATTCTAGTAAGACAAGTTCTAGTAAAGTCGTAAAGCACCATAAGAAACAAGTTAAGAAAGAGAGTTCGTGTAGTAGTAATTCTGTTAGTTCTTCAAGTAATAACGCTGTTAACTCGGGTAGTCAACAAATACAGGCTTCTCAACAATCATCTAGTAATCAAAGTCAGCAAGTACAACAAAATAAGCCCCAGTCGACTCAACAATCAAATAATAATGGATTACCACCTGCTAGTGATTTGCATGATTTCGTTAATCGCTATGGTGAGTCGCCTGCTGCTTACTTATCAGAACACAATGGAATGTCACCAGAACAAGCCGTACAGTCTGTACCGGATACAATGAAAACATCTGGTGAGATACAAGACACTTACCAAATACAACAAGGACAAGATCCATTTAATTAGTGAGGTGTTATCATGAAAAACTTTATTATTAACGCCTTTGATTTCATCTCAAACATCGTTATAGAAGTTTTGTGTAACGTACTTCCATAAGCTATTAGACAGCTAATTTATCTGAGTTTTTCTGAGGTGGCGTCATTGTTCGACATAGTATTTTGTCGTAATTAATCTGCTGGTTTTCTGCACATTTTACGTTATAACCCTTGTTGTGCTTGGCTTCTTTCTGCTGATAGATAGCTGGATATAGCTAATATATAGCCGTTTAATGTTAGGTTCTATCCTGCGAAACCAATATATACACTAATAGCACCACTGCTATATTTCCCAAAAATTGGGGACATCTGCGCAAAATTGCGCACATCTTACTCACCTCAAATTTGGGGTGAGTACATCTGTCCAGAATTGGACGCATGTTTACTTAGCGCAAAACTGCGTTCAGTATTTCCGACTGTTGAAAATATGACAGTCAATTATACTTAGTTGAAAAGTTGGCTCAGCTCATTTCTTTAATTGGTAGCGCAAAATTGCGCTACCAATCTACCCCTTTTTGGCGGCCGAAAATACGGCTACGAAACTCAAATACATACCTCCAATATTCCACGTTGGCAAGCTGTGCGATTGAAAGAGGTAATTTTATGAGTTATGTAAGAAAAGCGAAAAAAGGATACTACGGTTATGCAAGCTACCAAGATAACGAGGGGAAGTGGCATCAGAAATCAGCCGGCTGTTTTAATTTAAAGCGTAAAGCACTGCAAGCAGCCAATAAACTAGAAGCAGAGTTAGACCAAGTGAACCTTGATTTAAAAGATATGACACTAGCTAAGTATTATTGGCGGTGGTATGAACTCTATGAGGAAAATGGTATTACTGATGTTACGAAAAACCGTTATAAGGTCATACGGAAAACTATTGAAAACTACTGGAAAGATACACGACTACGGGACATCAAGCGCTCTGATTATCAAGCCTTTATTAACTGGTATGGTGCTAATCATGCTCGAGACAGCGTAAACAAGCTCAATAATGCTATTCGTTCATGTGTCGGCTATGCAATTGATGATGATATTATCAGCAAGGACTTCACGCATAACGTCAAGGTAGTAGCTAATAAAGAGCGAGAGCGTAAAGTTGAATACCTTAGTCATGATGAGTTAGTAACATTAAAAAATGAGGTCAATAAGAAGCTCAATCACTACAATACCAGCCGTTACATGATATTAACGGCTATCTATACGGGGATGAGAAAGAGCGAAATACAGGCGCTCACGTGGAAAGATATAGATTTTTTACACGCTACAATTTCTGTCACTAAGTCGTGGGATGAAAAGAAAAAAGCTTTCAAGCCAACTAAAACCGAATCTAGCAAGCGAACGATTAAGGTTAATCGTCAACTGCTCAATCATTTAGCTGAATTGAAAGCTAATAGCAGTGTTATGGTATTTCAAAACGTGTTAGAAACTGTTCCAACAAGTAACGCATTGAATAAGTGTTTACGGTCTATTATGAATGACTGTGGTATTAAAAAGCAAGGTTTTCACTTTCATTCCTTGCGCCATGTTCATGTTGCCTATTTGTTAAGTCAAGGTGTCGATATATACGCCATTAGTAAACGTCTAGGACATTCAAACATCACTGTGACCTTAAATACTTATTCTTATTTGGTGGATGAGTACAAGGCTAAAAATGACACGCTAATCATTGATAAACTGGCTGAATTATAGAGTTCACGACAAACTCACGACAAAACAACGCTCAAAGCCCGTTATATCAAGGTTTAGTATTCCTGCCTGAGGCATTTTAAAAAAGCCTTTAAATGCTATTATTCATAGTAATTAAAGGCTTTTTATTTTATAAGTCCGCAATTTTAAATACAAAAAAGACCCGCATAATATTAACCTGCTGGTCCGTGTTTATTTCATAAATTGAATCATTGTACCATAGGCCGTTAACACTAGGAACTTTGGCGCCACTTGCATATTTGCAACATTAGTCGTAAACCGTACTTCTACTACGCCATCGGCTCCCTTTTCACTTGCCCGTCGTTTTAATTTTTCTTGGACATCAATAAATAGTTGATCCATTGACTCAAATGAATCAATTGCTTCTGTCGGCATCGCTAAATGGCTGGTCGCATTGACAATTCCTAAAATGCGGTGTGCTTGTGGAAACCCCTCTGTTGATAAAAACATCTATTATTACTCCTCCTAATATTACTACCACTTTAAAATAACAAAGAGGCTGGAATTTTTCCAGCCTCTTTTTACTAATACGGAAAGAATCTGCTACTTTGCCTGAGAACTAACATTTAATCCACTTTTGATTCTAACTTCCGCAAAGTCGCATTTAATTATCATTTGGTGCACCCTGGTGACTTTTTAATATTATTATTACATAAATACTTTAATACGAGGTTTCTAGTCACGCTTACGTTGCTTCTCGCCTACTCTAATATTTTCAGCGCCAAATAATAAGAGGATATGTAATTAATATTCCTCAATCTTATCTTTCCACATCAATAATATACCACCTTTTGTAAGCGATTACAAGGAGTGCCTTTAACTAATTTGAGCAAAAAGAACATACATCGCAATTGCATTGTTAATCATATGGACAGCAATCGAATTGCGGAGATCACTAGTTTTCAAGTAAACCAATGCCAAAATAAAACCCATATAAGCATAGATTAAAAAACTAATCGGGTTAGTGCTCATATGACCAGTTGAAAATATAATCCCTGAAAGAATCGCCTTAGGCCAAATATTGTCACGCTTAAAAAACATGTTAGTAAGGGTGCCACGGAAGATAAATTCCTCTGCAATTGGACTCAATATCACAGCAGAGAACATAAAAACAACCGTAATAATCTGATTGTGACCAAGCATACTGCCTAAAGCAGCGTTATTAGCTGTTTCAGTTTGGTGGTAAATCATTTGGTTCAGAAAGCTAAGAACGTCCATCCCCACAATGATTGCTAAATAACCGCCAATAATCCACCTAACTTTGATTCCAGCGGGCGCACCCAACTGATTATAGAAGCGATAGGTATGTCGTGCCCACCAAATAATCGCTAACATTAAGCATATAAACAAGGTCATAAAACCATAAACCGCCAACTGGTTTGTTGGGGAATAATAGATTGCAAACTTAACGGCAATTGGTGGTATCTCAATAGCAATCAACATTATCGCTATTAAGATAACCCTAAACACCCAGGACTCTTTAATTATTCTCATTCTTTTGTTGCTCTTCCTTTGCTCGCTTTTCCCGCATTCGTTGAATACTCCAACGGGTCGATATTTTAGTCACAATAATATTAGCAACCACAAAACCAATAACCCATAATAGGTACATAACCCATCCTGAAATATAGTGTTCAATCGTCAGCCACACCAGAATCGCAAATATGATAAACGGCGGCGTAACTACCTTAAGGATAAATTCCGCTTTCACTAGTAAAACCTCCATTATTATTTGTTCAACAGTTTACTAAATCAAATTTAAAACCGCAAATAATACTAAGTAAACTAAGGCTCAGAACATTATAACCAACGCCCTGAGCCTTTTTATTTCAATTCTTTATGTTAGTTGTTTTTTGACGCAGCGATAACTTCATCATGGGTAGGGATTGATGGTAAAGCTCCCAATTTTTGAACGGCTAACGAACTTGCCCGTTGAGCATATACTAACGCCTTTTCAATATTACTCATATCTGGCTTTAATTGCGATGATAACGCGCCAATAAACGTATCACCAGCAGCTGTCGTATCAACAGCATTAACCTTGAAAGCTGGAATAAAGTTGTAACCATCTTGCGTGCAATAGAAAGCACCCTTAGCACCAACCGTGATAATTAAGTTCCGAACTCCCATTTGGGCAAACTTAGCAGCTGACATTAACATTGAAGTCTCATCGGTAACAATAATTCCTGTTAATGCAGAACTTTCGGTTTCATTTGGAATAATTAAATCAGTCAACTTGAGTACTTCCGGATCAATCTTATGTGCTGGCGCAGGATTTAAGATTGTCTTAACTCCGTTTTCTTTAGCAATTTGGAATGCCCGCAAAGTTGCTTCTTGTGGAGTTTCAAATTGAGCAATCACGAAGTCAGCGGACGCAATTTGGTCACGAGCATCTTCAACTTCTTTAACGCTTAATTGTTGGTTAGCTCCTCCGTATACTAAGATACTGTTTTGACCATTCTCATCTAGGAGAATGGCAGCAGAGCCAGTCCCTGCTTTAGAATCAACATGAATACCCGTAGTATCAACATTGTTATCCTTAAGTGCTTGAACCATCATCTCTCCACCAGCATCTTCACCAACTTGGCCAACAAAGGCTGTCTCTGCCCCAGAACGAGCAGCAGCAACTGCTTGGTTAGCACCCTTTCCACCAGCAGCATTGGTCTTATCTAGAGCAGCAATTGTCTCCCCGGGTAATGGCATCCGCTTAACTTTCATTGTTGTATCAACGTTTAAACTACCTACAATTGTTACATGGTTTGTCATTTATTTGTTTCCTCCTTAAATAAACAAGCATTAAACTAGTAATACCATCATACCATATTATTTTTGTCGATAGGGACCTGTACTATCACGTTCAATCAATTTTACCGGAAAGCTTTGGACACGCGCTTCATAACTATTATGATTAATGCGTTCAATCAACATCTTAGTAGCCCCAGCGCCTAAGTCAAAAATCGGCTGTTGAACGGTGGTTAATCGTGGGTATACATAGTCATCCCAGTAAATATTGTCATAGCCCATTACTGAGATATCTTCTGGAATTTTGACTCCTCTTTCATGGAGGCCACGGAGAAGACCAATTGCCATCTCATCGTTGGCAGCAAACACTGCAGAAGCTCCTGTAGCAAGCACTTTGTCAGCAGCCTCATATCCCCCAGCCTTGGTAAGAGGTGCACGTACAACATCTTGCGAATCAATAACGGTTAAATTATTTTCTTCAACTACTTTTTTAAAACCGCTCATCCGATGGTTTAAATTTTCGGTGGGATTATTAGATGTTAGCACGGCAATATGTCTGTGGCCCAATTTTAATAGGTAATTAGCCGCAATCTGCCCGCCTAAATAATCACTTGTTTGTACCCGAGCACCATCCTGTGTGTGATTCTGGTCAAATAAAATATATGGAATATCATTAAAAGAAATAACTTCTTTAATTGTTTCCGTCGTCATTGTAGCACTGGCAATAACAAGACCGCTAATTGAGCGTTCTATCATTTGCGAAAGGTAATATTTTTCAAGTTTAAGATTCTTATTAGCACTAAAAACTAATGGGATAAAATCAGCCTCGCGGGCAACACTTTGTACCCCCTCAATAAACGTCCCAAAAAACGGATTGGCAATATTAGGAACTAGTACGCCAATTGTTTTCGCACTTTTCAAGATTAGATTGCGGGCATTAAAATCGGGAACATACTTATACTTATCCCGTAACGCAAAAACTTTTTCCTGTGTTGCTTTACTAAACCGTTCGCCCTTATTATTAAGGATCTGAGAGACGGTTGTAACTGAAACTCCTGCTTCTTTTGCTAAGTCACGAATCGTTATCTTCTTGTTCATTGCTGTCCAACCTCTTTAGTAAACAGTTTTATTAAGCTAAATATCATTTTATTTACCTTAAACTAAATTAGTTTTATTTGCAATCATAACTCCTTAAAAATATCTTGAAGGATTTGTCGCCCCGTCGCCATTTGTGCGCCCCGAACGCGAAGATAATCAATTTTTGCGCGTAATATATCATACCCCCACAATGATGAGAGGTCGTGCTCATTAAAATAGTGGAGAGTCAGTTTGATGGCATTAAGTTCCGTAATTACTCCAGTGAAATCATCCCTCCCCTTATATTTATCCGTACCAATTACTACCGGCAGCTTATTAGTGAATGAGTCTGTTAATAAATTAGATAATAAATCTCCTCTCATCATCTCAGGGTGGTCATCAATAAATTTTTGTACTTGCCAAATATCAAAGTAACCATAATCATGGGCAACTTTTGTCTTTTCCGAAACCGCCGTTAAATAGTCACTATGACGTTCAGTATATAAAATACTTTTAATCCGAATAGCAATTAACCCATTAATTTTTCCATCCCAGTCAATACTGATCATTAAACAAAAGACAGGATCAAGGGCAACAACAAAGCCAACATTAAAATAATCATCATTAGGAAGGTTATGAACCTCAATCAATGTCCCTTGTTGCTTTGCTAATGTTAATTGGACGCGGTTATCATTTTCACTTTCTCTTCTCATCTTAACTTCCTTACTATTAATTTTTCACATGATTAAATTTTAAATATTTAACCATCCCATACGTAACATTATAATCGCTGACAAAGCAGATGTAATACCCTTTAATTCGATAAATCAATTTACCTAACCACCAAATCTTGTAAAATTAAGTGTGTTCTTCCACAATATTTTGTAGTAAGATGGTTTCTGTGACAAAAAAGTAAAGAGGGGCCATTATGGTGATTATTACAGCAGGGATGATTGGTGTCGGCAAGACTACATTAACTGGAAAGATTGCTGAACACTTACATACAAAAGCATTTTTTGAGCCAGTTGGAGAAAATCCAGTTTTACCGTTGTACTACAAGAACCCAAAACAATACGGTTTTTTACTCCAGATTTATTTCTTAAATAAGCGTTTTTCAATGATCAAACAGGCACTTACAGATGATAATAACGTACTTGACCGTTCAATCTATGAGGACGCCCTATTCACGCGTGAAAATAACGCAGAAGGCAACATTACAGATACAGAGCTAGAAGTTTACTTAAAGCTCTTAGATAACATGATGAGTGATCTTCAGCAACTGCCAAAACGGGCACCAGACTTGATGGTTTATTCCGAAACCGACTTTGAAACAATTTTATATCGGATTAAAAAGCGTGGTCGGGATTATGAACAAATCGATACTAATCCAGAATTAAAGGATTACTACTACAAAATGTGGAGTGCATATAAGCAGTGGTACAAAGACTACGATGCAAGTCCCAAAATGAAAATTGACCTAGAACGCTATGATCTTGAGAATCCGAAGAATGTCGAAACTGTCCTAGGGATGATCGATGAACGGTTAAAAACATTACGATAATAACCAAGGCTTAAGGAGCTGGTGAAAAATTAAAGGTTTTTCGCTAGCTTTTTTTGTTGCCAAAGATATAACGGTTAATCGTGAAAAATAACCACGAGAACATTTCCTAGTTTATTTTAATTTGTACCACAGCTCAATTATTCCTGCTGTCCCTAAGCCACCAAGTATTGATAGGTAGCGTGGAAGATCATTATCCTTTTCTTTTGCCTTAACTGGACGTTTACTTACTAATGGTTCTGACTTAATACCAGCATTTTTATTTGGAATTGGCAATACCTTGACAGCCTGGTTATTACGACAATCAGTATCATATTTAGTTAACTGGTATGTGTCAATTAATTTATTTAACTTTTGATCATAACCGGGATCTGTCGCGTAACGTCCCAATAACGCCCTCGTAGCGGCACGGTAATTTGTGGCCTTTTTTCGATGAACACCATTATATAATGGCGCCTTAAGGGTCTCAGCATAATCTTTTAAGGAATCGTACTCATCTTTATAGCGTCGAAAATTGCTAAAAATCTCAAATTTATTACCATGACGGTCATACTCAATCGTTGGCTGGGTAACAGTATGAGCTGCAAAATACCCCTTAACACCAAACAAATTATTATATGGTGCGCTACCAAGCGAACTTCTCCCCCAATCACTCTCTAGGGCTGCTTGCGCAATAATAACAGAGGGATATAAATCATATTCGCGTCCGACTTTTTGAGCTGCTTTTGCTATTCGATTAATAAACTTTACTTGAAAGTCTAACGGCGCTTGCGGGGGATAAATCCGGTCATCAATTTTAGAGTCAGTCGCTTGACCGTTACTTACTAACTCACCAGTACCTTTTTCAACCTGTTTGGTTTGTGAATATCCTTGATTATCACCGGTCTCGGCTGCCTCATTATCAGGCTGATAATATTCACCATTAATCCCCTGATTAAACGAACTTGCATATTCGGCTGTATCCTGTTCATATTCAGTTAAATATGCATCAATATATTCATCATCGTGATTTGCTAAAGCATCCTCATCAATTGGCTGCAAATTTTTAACTGCTTCGCGAGCCTCATATCGCGCAGCTTGTTGCGAGCTATCTGCTTTGACTGCCGGTCCGCCTAAACTGACTAACATAATCAGTGTTCCAGTAATTAATTGTCGCTTCATCATCATAAAACACTCCTTCACAACGTTCTATTAATATATATACGTAAAAATTGTGAATTTGCATTTTTTAAATTAAAAACGACCGCATTCGCCATTGAATGAGGTCGCTGTAATAACTAGGGCAGTTGCCGGTAGCCTTTTTACATTTCTGGATACGTTGATTCTTTTATATCCAGCTTTTGATTGTTCAAGTTTGTCTTAACTACTGTTACGTCACAAGGAGCTTCACGAATAGTATATGCAGCCGTCGATCCGACAAGAAGCCGACCCACAACATTTAATCCGGTTGCGCCAATAATGATCAAATCAATCCCATTCTTCTGGGGATAATGTTCGGCAAGCTCAACCTTCGCATTACCAATTTCGACAGTTGTTTCGATTTCTTTAACCCCTGCCGCAGCAGCTTTTTTCTTGTAAACCGCTAGTTTCTTTTGCATCGTCTCAACAGCTGAATCATAGATGCTGTGACTAACAAAGCCATAACCGCCAGGACCAGTTGTTGGGTAGCGCTCACCATTAATGATACTTAACAAATATAATTTTGCATCGTTTGTCTTTGCAATATCGACTGCTTTTTCAAATGCCATATCAGATTGCTTAGATCCATCGATACCAACTAGAATCTTTTGATAACTCATTTTTGACACCTCCATGCTCTATCCCTATTTTAGCACATTCTTAGTCTGTGACGAGGTTATTAATCGCTTCCATGTAAATAGCCATTGACGTGATTAAATCATTTACCGGCTGATATTCGTTTGCTTGGTGCATCGTATTTGGAGTATGAGGCATTAATGCGCCAAATGCAACACCACGCTTCATAAGACGACCATAAGTACCTCCACCGACAACTTCTGGCTTAGCGTTAGTATCACCAGTCTGGTCAATATAAGCTTGCATAAGGGTCTTAACAATTGGATCATCAGGATCAACATAGTGCGGTTCTTGTGATGGCCCTTGCTTTACATCGATAGCTAGCTTATTAGCAACTTTCTTGACTGTATTTTCCAATTTGTCTGGAGTCATACCTTTCGGGAAGCGGAAATTCATATCAATATGACCACCTTTATCCGCATCAAAGTTTAAGATTCCCGCATTCATTGTTAAATCACCCATTACCGAATCAGTAAAGGCGCCATCAAAACCATCCATACGGGTGTCAAGGTGGAGGTAGTCAGCCAGGAATTCAACAAAACTCTTCGCCCCACCAGCAAAGTCATATTGATTTAAGAACTTAGCAAGATAGGTTCCGGCATTAATTCCCTTTTCTGGTTCCATTCCATGAGCAGCCTTACCAATAACCGTGATTTCAAGTCCTTTATCAGTGGATTCGATATTTCCGTCAACTGGGTTTTCTTCAATAAAGCGTCCAAAATCAGTAGTGACCGCTTGTGGATTATCAGTTCGCATAATTGCAACAGCTTCTCGTGGAACCATGTTAAACCGTAAGCCAGATTCAAAACTAATAAGCTGCGTTGATGCATCCCCATTACCAGCAGGAACATCAAGTAAAAGGGAAACTTGTCCTTTTTCACCATTGATTACTGGGAACTCAGCATCGGGAGAGAAACCAAATGTTGGGGCTGGCTCAACTTCAAAATACCGGTGCATCCCAGTCCAGTTGCTTTCTTCATCGGTACCAACAATAAAGCGGACTTTTTTATTAAATTTTACTCCTTGATCCTTGAGATACTTTAGGGCATAGTAAGCAGCCATCCCTGGACCCTTATCGTCGGAAGCACCACGACCATACAAGTTGCCGTCTTTAATCACTGGATCAAACGGATCAGTATCCCAGCCCTTACCTGCTGGCATCACATCGAGATGGGCTAAAATAGCTAACGTCTCATCACCTTCACCCCATTCCGCATAGCCAACGAGGTTATCAATGTTCTTTACTTTAAAGCCGTCTTGCTCAGCCATTTCCAAAAATGCTTTCAATGCTTGGGCGGGGCGAGGGCCAAGCGGGTATTCATCAGTAGCAGCTGCATCATCACGCACACTAGGAATCTTCATTAATGCCACGAGGTCATTTAAATAGTTTTCTTTTTGCGCTTCGGCAGCTTTCATCCATTCAGTCATTATAATCCCTCCAAAATATTCTACTTTGACTAAATTTAATGATACCATTAAACTGTCTATTAAATAAAATAATAAGGAGTCTTAAACGTGGAAAAGCTTACTGACCAAATCCTCAAAGAAGTCATTACACCGCGTCCTGAAAATAGTTTTAAAGGGACTTTTGGTAAAGTAACCCTTGTAGGAGGCAATCGCAACTTTGGCGGGGCTATCATCATGGCATCAATGGCAGCAGTATGTGCGGGAGCTGGATTAGTGACAACTGCGACCGATGAAAGTAATTCCAGTGCCTTGCATTCACAACTACCAGAAGCAATGTTTGCTGATTTTACTAATAGCGAGCAAGTTGCCAGCCTTATTCACGCAGCGACCAGTGTTGTTGTCGGGCCGGGCCTTGGGGATGATGAGATAAGTCTACAGATATTAAAGAATGTATTTGCTAATACTAGCGACCAACAAAACGTGATTATTGACGGTTCCGCAATTACGTTAATGGCAAGAGAAGGCATCGATCAACCACTTGGTAATATTATCTATACGCCGCATGAAATGGAATGGCAACGCCTGTCGGGAATTAAGATTGGTGAACAGACAGCAGAAAAAAATAAGGCCGTCCAAGAAAAGCTTGGTGCTACCGTTGTCTTAAAGAAACACCATACTGAAATCTATACTAACGACCAAATATATCAACTACCAATTGGCACGCCCGCCCAAGCAGTTGGCGGAATGGGTGATACCCTTGCCGGAATGGTTGGTGGCTTTACCGCGGAATTTAATGATAAAGCAGATAAGGCCGTCCTTGCTGCCGTTTATGCGCATAGTGCGATTGCCGAAAAGATTGCCGAAAGTCAATATATTGTCCTTCCTCATCAAATCAGCCGTGCCCTGCCGACCTTCATGAAGAAGATGGAAAAGCTTGACGATGACCATCATATTGGTTTTTTGAATTAAAAATAAAAGGAGTTGAGATTTAGCTACGTAGCGCAACTAATCTTAACTCCTTATTTTATATGCAATAGTGTCCGCAATCTCGCTACCCGTGGTCCTAATAGCTGGTCTGCTAAGCGTGACTTGAGAATCAGGTACAGGTAGATCCCGACTCCCACTAATACTCCTGGAATCAAGGAGAAGAACGCCGTATAACGGCCATATGGACTGACAAAGTGGCTAATAATTAACATGACAATCTTAGTCCCCGCAAACATTACCAATGAATAGGCTAAAATCTGGTTTGTCGGTACTGCCATCTTATCAAAGCGGAGATTAAATTCCATATTAAATGAGTGGAGGATCAAGTAGTTCACAACAAACATCGAAATGCCCGTTGCTACTAATGGTCCAACCCCCTCAAAAATCCAAATGCATGGGAATTGAACAACAAATTTGACGATGACCCCAATACCTAAGTAGGTCATCATTCGTTTATTTTCTGAAATTCCCTGCATCATGGCTGCTCCCACCGTATAAAGGCCTAGCAAGATAGAAACATAAGCTGATACTTGAAGGACAACTACCCCTGCCGCATCATAACGGTAAAAAACGGTATATATCTGCTGCGATACAGCTGATAACCCGAGGGCTGCCGGAATCATGACAAAGTAGAACAACAGGAGGACATTTTGGATTTGCTTCCGCATCCCCTCATGGTCATTTTGTGCGCGGGCAGTCGCTAAGAGCGGAATAACCGTTGCTGCCATTGCCGATGCCAACGAAATCACAATCATGTATAACTTATTAGCATTAAACGAGAATAATGCATATAGCACTGTAACTTGATAATGTGAAAAGTGACCAACCATTGACATCATCCGGGGAAACGTATATTGATCAATCAGTTGGTAAAGGTTGATCCCACCCTCAATAATAATGAACGGAATTGACTGGTAAACAATCTTAAAAATCAGACCAGTAGGTGAGACTTCGGCATTAGAAACACTATGGCGCACAAGGTCGTTCATCTCATTGAGGTGTCGCAGCCATGCAATGGATAGAACAATGATTGCCCCAATTGCCCCAATAAAGGCGGCAAAGGTTGACTGGGTAACAGCACTAACCCAGCTTCCATGCTTGATTTTCATAATATAATATGTCGCTAGCAGCATATAAACAACCCGAAAAACTTGTTCAACAAACTGCGACATTGCTGATGGCGCCATCCAATTATAACCTTGTAAAAAGCCCCGCGTAATCGACATCGCTGGGATAATCAAAACGGCCCAGGCGAGGGACTGGATAACGGGAATGACGTTTGGATCACCATTATCCATTAGCGAAGCCCCAAAGAGCATGATAATAGCGCAAATCATTCCCATCGCCATTGAAACGTACATTCCTGAGTGATACAGGCGCCTGCTGACACCATATTCATTAAGGCCGTTGTAATGCGCAACTAATTTTGAGATTGCCGATGGAATCCCTGCCGTTGCAATTACCAAGAAATACGAATAGATGGTATAACCTTGAGCAAATAATGCATTTGCTTCATTACTATAAGTCCCAAACCATGTTACCCATGGAATAACATAAATTGCTCCTAATATTCGTGAAGTAATACTCCCCACAGTCATCCAAGCAGATCCGCTCAACATCTTTTCGCGCGCATCTTTTTTAACCGGGGTACTGCTCAAATCATTTATTTTATTTTCCTCCATGATTTGTTGCAATCCTACCTTTTTTATTTTAATCGAATAAAAACAATCTTAATTATTTTATCGTGAATATAAGACTGACGCAATTCGATTTATGCTTTTTAATATTTCTTTAATCTAGTACTGGTCTAAATCAACCGTGACCATCTTAATAATTTTTTGGGGGTTCTTTGCTTGGAGCGTTGATATATTACTCGGCTGGGGAGCTTCTTCAAAATGACCAAGTTTATCATTTATCGTAATCGCAAGCCCCAACTTAGCAAATTCCATTGCCTCGTCCATCGTTTTCCCCTGCGTAAATGCCTCTGGTAAGTCCGGAAAATCAACTTGAATTTCATCTTCTACAGGGGTAAAAAAAGCAGGATATTTTACTATTTCCATTAAATTCTCCTTTAACAAAAAAGGCCTGACAAAATGTCACAGCCTCTTTTTATTTAATTATTTAGCAACAATGTTAACAATCTTGTTTGGTACAACAATGACTTTCTTGATGTCTTTACCATCAGTAAACTTCTTAACATGTTCGTTAGCCAAAGCTTGCTTTTGTGCTTCATCACGGTCGGTATCCTTGGCCATCTTGATCTTAGCCCGAACCTTGCCGTTAACTTGCACAATCATTTCAACTTCATCTTCAACCAATGCCTTGGGATCATAAGTTGGCCATGGCTGGTAAGTAATTGTATCACTAACATCGAAGTGACTCCATAATTCTTCAGCCATGTGAGGCATAATCGGTGCGATCATCTTGACAAATCCCTGCATATATTCAACCGGAAGATCATCGGCCTTGTATGCTTCATTAACGAAGACCATTAATTGTGAAATTGCAGTATTAAAGTGCATCCGTTCGTAGTCTTCGGTAACTTTTTTAACAGTTTGGTTGTAAATCTTAGTTAACTTACCATCGTTAAAGGTGGAAACCCGGTCACGAAGATGGTTATTATCATCCATCAATAACCGCCATACACGTTGAACCCACTTGTTAGCACCATGCAATCCTTTTTCATCCCATGGCACTGACTCTTCAAGAGGTCCCATGAACATTTCGTAAAGGCGTAAGGTATCAGCACCATATTGGTCAACAATGTCATCTGGATTAACAACATTGCCCTTAGACTTAGACATCTTTTCATGGTTTGAGCCCAAAATCATCCCTTGGTTAACAAGTTTCATAAATGGTTCCTTCGTTGGCACAAGACCAAGGTCATAAAGAACTTTATGCCAGAATCGAGCGTATAGCAAGTGAAGGACAGCGTGTTCTGCACCACCGACGTAGAGATCAACTGGTGACCAGTAATCAAGGGCTTCTTTGGAGGCAAATTCTTTGTCATTGTGAGGGTCGGTGTACCGAAGCCAGTACCAAGATGAACCAGCCCATTGTGGCATCGTATTAGTTTCACGTAAACCATGCCGCCCGTTTTCATCGTATACGTTAACCCAATCTTCAACATTTGCCAATGGACTTTCACCAGTTCCAGAAGGCTCAATATTATCGGTATTTGGCAATTTAAGCGGAAGTTCATCTTCAGGAACTAATGAAGTTGTTCCATCATCCCAGTGGATGACCGGAATTGGTTCACCCCAGTAGCGTTGACGACTGAAGATCCAGTCACGAAGGCGGTAATTAACCTTCTTATGACCGGCATCATGTTCTTCTAGCCAGTCAATCATCTTTTGCTTAGCGTCAGCATTATTTAGACCATCAAGGAAGCCGGAGTTAATATGTTTGCCATCACCACTAAAGGCACCTTCTGAAATGTCAGCACCTTCAATAATCGGCTTAATCGGCAAATCAAATTTTTTCGCAAAGTCATAGTCACGTTGGTCACCTGATGGGACAGCCATTACAGCACCTGTCCCATATGACGCGAGAACATAATCACTAATCCAGATTGGTAATTTTTCACCATTAACTGGATTAATAACGTAAGAACCAGTAAATACCCCTGTCTTATCCTTATTTAAATCAGTCCGTTCAAGATCAGACCGCCGGGAAGCTTCTTCCTTGTACTTTTCAACTTCTACTTGAT
The DNA here is from genome assembly GCF_014830205.1 of Limosilactobacillus walteri. Taxonomy (NCBI): domain Bacteria; kingdom Bacillati; phylum Bacillota; class Bacilli; order Lactobacillales; family Lactobacillaceae; genus Limosilactobacillus; species Limosilactobacillus walteri. The sequence continues at coordinate 8,228 of NZ_QORN01000008.1, read as the reverse complement.
GCTCTGGTGTTGTTAATTGGTCAACCAACTCTTGTTCTGGCGCGAGAACAACATAAGAAGCACCAAACAACGTATCTGCACGAGTAGTAAATACTTCAATCTTCGTATCTTCATCGCCGACAACAGGGAAGTAAACGGAAGCACCTTCTGAACGGCCAATCCAATTGCGTTGCATTTCCTTAACGCTTTCAGGCCAGTCAACAAGGTCAAGGTCATCAATCAAGCGGTCTGCATAAGCTGTGATTTTCAATACCCATTGTCGCATTGGCTTACGGTATACTGGGTATCCGCCTCGCTTCGTCTTACCGTCTTCAACCTCTTCATTGGCTACCACTGTTCCCCCCATAAAGTCAGGTGCCCAGTTGACCATAATCTCACTTTCATAAGCCAGGCCCTTTTTATAAAGTTGTTCAAAGATCCATTGAGTCCACTTATAGAAGTTTGGATCAGTTGTATTAACTTCACGATCCCAATCATATGAAAAACCAAGTGATTGAATTTGATCCCGAAAATGATCAACATTCTTGTTAGTAAAGTCTTTAGGGTTGTGACCAGTTTTCAATGCATACTGTTCAGCAGGAAGACCAAATGCGTCCCAGCCCATTGGGTGGAGAACATTAAATCCTTGCATCCGTTTCATTCGTGACATTACATCAGTTGCGGTATATCCTTCTGGGTGACCAACGTGAAGTCCTTGACCAGATGGATAAGGGAACATGTCTAGGGCATAATATTTTTTCTGGTCTTTATTAAGGTCTGCCTTAAACGTTTCGTTCTTTTTCCAGAATTTTTGCCATTTTTTCTCAATCGCTGTATGATCGTAAGCCATCTATCTCGCTCCTCATTTTTGTAGTTTAATAATCGTAATAAAAAAGTCCCGTAGAAAAATCTACGAGACGAAATCTATCCGCGGTACCACCCGTTTTCCATGGTAATCATGGCGCTTAGTACCTTAACGCGGTAAACGTCACTGCTTACTAACTTCGGCAGTAATCACCTAGATGAGTTCGTTAATGACAGGTCTCCTGTTCTCAGCACCACAGGATCTCTGAAGGCCATATCAAAAACTAATATTTCTATTACGATCAAATATTTAACGCTTATTGTAACAACCACTATCAGTGATTGCAAGTATAAGATTTAATTTAGCCTAAAATTGCCTTTAGTTCGTCAACCTTGTCAAGTTGTTCCCAAGGTAAATCAATATCAGTCCGGCCAAAGTGACCATAGGCAGCCGTTTGTTTGTAAATTGGCCGTTTTAAGTCAAGCATTTCAATAATTCCTGCTGGCCGTAAATCAAATACTTTCCGCACGGCCGCAATCAATTCTTCTTCAGTCCGTGTACCAGTACCGTAAGTGTTAATCATGATTGATACCGGTTCTGCTACCCCAATTGCATAGGCAACCTGGATTTCAGCTTTTTTAGCATAACCTGCTGCCACAATATTCTTTGCAATATAGCGAGCAGCATAACTAGCAGAACGGTCAACCTTGGTCGCATCCTTACCAGAGAAAGCACCACCACCATGGTGAGCGGCTCCTCCATAAGTATCAACAATAATCTTACGACCAGTCAATCCCGCATCTCCTTGCGGACCACCGATTACAAAACGGCCAGTCGGATTAATAAAGTACTTTGTCTTATCGTCAAGGTATTTAGCAGGAATTACCGCTTTAATAACTTGTTCCTTAACGTCTTGCTTGATTTGATCAAGGGAAACTTCTGGGTCATGCTGGGTACTTAACACAATAGTGTCAACACGAAGCGGCTTATCATTTTCGTCATATTCAACGGTAACTTCAGCCTTGGCATCTGGACGAAGGTATGAGATAACTCCGTCTTTACGTAATTGCGCAATCTTACGCATTAACTTATGGCTCAAGACTAATGTAAGCGGCATATATTCGGGTGTCTCATCAGTTGCGTAACCAAACATCAATCCTTGGTCACCAGCACCAATCTGGTCAAGCGGATCAGCATCCCCTTCACGTGTCTCTAAGGAGTCATCAACCCCCTGCGCAATATCAGGTGACTGTTCATCAATCGCTGTAATAACTGCACAGTTATCAGCATCAAACCCATACTTACCATCAGTATAGCCAATTTTTCTAATCGTATCACGCACGATCTTTTGGATATTAACATAAGCCTTAGTTGAAACTTCACCAAAAACTAATACTAATCCGGTAGTAACTGACGTCTCAACAGCAACCCGTGAGTCTGGGTCCTTTTCGAGCAATGCATCCAAAATTGCATCACTAATTTGGTCAGCAATCTTGTCTGGATGTCCTTCAGAAACTGATTCGGATGTAAATAAATGTCGTTCTGCCATCTTATAATTCCCCCATATTCTATTGAAACTTTCAACAGTTTGTAGTTGCGGTTACAAGGCATCTTCACGTTCAGACGTGAATCCTATCGGGAATTGCTTCATAACGAGAATAATCTTAGCATAGTTTCCAGCCAACAATCAATGATAATCCTAATATTCCTATTCCAAGCGAGCATTTACCATCCCTACAGCTGTCATAAATGAATAAATAATTGTAGGACCAACAAATTTAAAACCATCGTTGCGCATTTGTTTTGATAACCGCTGCGATGCTGGCGTTTGGGCTGGCAAATCTTCGCCGGCACTTAAAATTAACCGTTCCGCTTTTCCATTCATGAACTGCCAAATGTAATCGTTAAAGGTGGTTCCATTTTCTCTCAGCTGGCAGATCACCCGTGCATTATTAATTACTGCTAAAATTTTACGACGGTTACGGATAATCTTAGCATTAGCACACAACCGCTCGACATCCTTCTCAGTCATAGCAGCGACCTTTTCAACATTAAAGCCTAAAAAAGCATCTTCAAATGCTAATCGCCGGTGCCAGATCGTTTGCCAAGTCAAACCTGCTTGAAATAATTCTAACGAAAGCATTTCAAAAAGAAGGTAATCATCATGAACTGGGAATCCCCAATAATTATCATAATAATTTTGCATTTCTGGCGTTTTTTCTGCCCATTGCGGTCGTTTTGTCATTATTTTTCATTCCTTTGCTTTATATAAAAAAGAACCGAGGCTAGCTCAGTCCTTCAGTTAAGAATATACATATTTTACCTAATTTTCACTTTGTTTTTTTGTGTTTTTCAAAAGAAATGCTAATACTAAGCCGAATAATTCAACGATTATCATTCCGATAAATACTAACCGGTAACCATGTAAGGCTGCTAATTGAGCTGTCATTCCGCTTTGTAACGCATTTGCTGTCGCAACAGTGAGAATAAGCGTCGAAATTGTTACGCCTGCTGAACCCAGTACCTGTCGAACAGTAGTAATTACAGCAGTACCATGAGGCACGAGTTTGTCTGGTAAGGCATTTGCACCAAGGGTAACCGCTGGCATCATTACAAAGGCATTTCCCCCTTCAATAACCATCGCACAAAGGATCATCCCCCAAAGGCTCAAGCGGTCCAGAACTAATAAACCGGCAGTCCATCCCGCGATAATCATAATCATTCCCACGAGCATTGTAGGTTTAAAGCCAATCTTATCGGCTAACTTACCAGATAAAGGATTTAGGATACTAAGGAAAACCGCTCCTGGCACCAGTGCCATCCCTGATACAAATGGGCTAACTTTTAACACTCCTTGATAATAAAGCGGAAAAATAATTGTTGTTACAATTAAGGCAATGTATGAAATGGACGTTAATAAGATAGCTAAATCATAATTAAAAGTCTTCATTACCCGTAACTCCAGCAAAGGATGCTGAAGATGAAGCTGACGAATGCAGAACCAAATAACTGCTAACAAACTCACGATAAAGATTAAACTATTAGCCTCCCACGCAGAATTCTTCTTGCCAGCCTGGTCAACAACGTACATGATACCAATCAAGCCCACTAACAAAATAACTGACAGCCAGTCAAGATGTGTTTCATGGCGAACCATTACATCTTGAATCAAGCCGCTAGCGGCCATCAAAATTATTACAGAAATCACAAGCATGAAAAGGATAAACAAACTTTTCCAGCTAAAGAACTTTAAGACAATCCCGGAAATAATCGGACCACAAGCAAGTGCCGAGCCCATTACTAACCCCGCAATACCCATTGTCGTGCCCCGCTCATCTTTAGGGGTGATTTCTAGTAAGACAGTCTGATATGAAGGAAATAAAACGCCGACCGCAAATGCTTCCATCGCACGCCCAATCATCATAAACCAAAAACCACTGATTCCCCAAGAAGCTGGCGTTAAGACAATCATCAGCGAACCAATGTCAAATAGAGCCAAAGCACTAATAAACATAGTCTTAAAACTCATATTATTCAACATCCATGGACTGATTGGCATACTGACGCACATTACTAACATAAATCCGGTCGTCAGCCACTGAACAGTGGAAGCCGAGATTCCAAATGCGTTCATTAACGTTGGATAAGCAGTTGATAGCGATGATTGACTAATTGACATCGTAAACGTACCAACTAATAATGTAAAAATAAACCAAAAACGACTATATTCTTTGCCATTCTTGGCAATACTTTGATCCATAATAATCCTCTCCCTCTTTAGAACAATTATCATCTAATCATTTCCTATTATATGTTTTGAATTAGTTAATGTAAATGTTATAATCAAATTAGATTATAATTATTTTAAGGAAGGAGACGACATCATGGCAGAAGCAGAATTTGATCGTGCTCTTGACCACTTACGGGAAAATAAAGTGCGCCTCACACCACAACGAAAAGTAATTCTTAACTACCTAATCAACCATCATACTCACCCCAGCGTTGAAATGATCTATGATGATCTAAAGGATAGCGTAGCTAATATTAGCATGGCAACTGTATATAATACGCTTAAGCTATTAGTAGATTATAATCTTGTTATTGAATTAAAAAATGGCGATGGCAGCACCCATTTTGACTATTTCGGTCATCCCCATTACCATGTCGTCTGTGACAATTGTGGAAAAATTTCCGATGTTTTTGATGATCACTTTACGGAAATAACAAAGGACATGGCAAACATGACCCGTGAAAAGACGGGGTACCTAGTTACTGGTAATAATATTGAAGTTCATGGGCTTTGTCCTGATTGCCAACGCAAGCTACATTTAAATCGTTAATAAATAAGGGGGAGTGAGACAGAACTAGCTTGCTAGTTCGTTTTCGAACCCCCGCAAGCACAAAGAGGACTCTAGTGTTCGGATTTTCCGAACGCTAGAGTCCCTTTGTGTACTGCGCTGTAGCACTTTCAACTATATAGGAGACTTATGTCACAGCTCTCCCTATTGTTATTTATCTTTTTGTGCTAATGAAGCGAATGCTAACACGATAAACCACGCCATTGTTAGTAATAATGCGATCAGTGTTTGCTTTTCCATACATAAAACAACTACAACTCCTATCAGGAACGCTAAAATTAAATAATCAGTAAATGGCGCTCCCGGCATCCTAAATACCCTCGCCAAACGATGCGCTTTAAGATATTTAAGGTGCGCTAAGATGATTGTGGTCCAGACGAACAAAAAGCTAGTGGTGGCAATACTTGAAACAAGCGTAAAAACGCCATTAGGCATCACCAAGTTTAAAATTGCCGCAATGCCAATCACTAATGCCGAAATAATAACCGCAGTTGCTGGTACTGATTTTTTCGACAAGCGACTAATTTTACGAATGCTAGGTCGTCGCGCGTTTGCAGTTAATTCTGCTAACATTCGGCCGGTTGTATATAGTGAACTATTACATGCCGAAGCAGCAGCAGTGATTACTACAAAGTTAACAATACTTGCCGCTCCAGGCAACCCAATATCACGAAAGACTAAAACAAAGGGACTATTGCTTGGTGAAAGCTTATTCCAAGGATAGATACACATAATTACGGCTAAAGCACCGATGTAAAACAGCATAATCCTTACTGGAATACCATTAATCGCCTTAGGAATAACAACTTTAGGATTTTCTGCCTCTGCTGCAGTCACTCCCACCATTTCAATCCCAACAAAAGCAAATACAACCATTTGAAACGATAATAAAAAGCCCTTAAACCCCGTTGCAAAGAAGCCGCCATAATTTATCAAATTTGCAGGCGTTGACAAGTAACCCCCTGCCGAGTGAAAACGAATTGCAACTAATAAGATACCAACGGCGATCAAAATAATAATTGCTAAAATCTTAATCAGTGCAAACCAAAATTCTAATTCACCAAATGCGCTTACCGTCATTAGGTTTAAACATAACAACACTAACAAGGTCAATAACCCTGGGACCCATTGCGGGACATGAGGCAGCCATAGCTGAAAATACAAACCAATTGCAGTGATTTCAGCCATTGCTAAGGCAAGCCAGCATACCCAATAAGCCCAACCTATTATAAAACTAACCCGATTGCCTAAATAGTCCCGAATAGCATCCATAAACGAACGGTAATGCAGGTCAGATAATAGTAATTCGCCAAGGGCACGCATAATCCCAAAACAAACAACTCCAGTAATTATGTATGCCAGAAGAATTGCTGGCCCTGCAGCATGGATTGCCTTTCCTGAGCCAAGAAAAAGTCCCGTTCCGATCGTTCCGCCAAGAGCCATTAATTGAATATGACGGCTTTTTAGCTTTCGTGTAAATTGTTGTTCTTCTGCCATAGTTCTCTTTCTCCCTAATAGTTGAAGATTTTTTAACAGCTGATGACATCACTAGCCATTAATCACAAAATCAACTATGATATATAACATTAAAAACCAATTGTACATCATTTTTCTTGTGAGGAGAACTAACATTGCGAGCTTTAATTCATTGGATTCCATTTTTTATTTATTTCTTTGCGGGAACAATCCTAATTACCCACAATCGCTTATGGGAACGATTTCCCGCAAGTGGTCAGCATTTTACCATTGCGACCCTTTTCGTGTATTTAACAGCAATTGACTGGCTATGCCTAACCCCTTCTATGTTTAATTTCAGTTCGGCTAATAAATTACTATTTTATTTTCATGGGGTTCCATTTAATATCATTCCACTGCAAGGATTAAGTCAGGAATTCTTTCTCAACGTTATCATGACAATTCCACTTGGTATTTATCTCTATTTAATAAATAATAAAATGCCTTGGGAACGCGCCATTTTATATGGATTCTTATTCAGCCTATTTATTGAAAGCAATCAGTTTGTCTGTGACCTGCTTTTTCACATTGGTCGCGTTGCCGATGTGGATGATTTGATTAGCAACACATTAGGAACTACAATTGGCTTTGCAGTAATGATTATGCTTGATCAAACATTTTTTCACCATATCATCAAACAATTCATGCTGATTGGCGAAAAATCTGATAAACTGAATACTTGAGGTGGTAGAAGATGATTACTAATGAACAACGAGCACACGATATTGCGTTAACTATACTTCAAACACGGGCAAAAGGCTTAAAGCCGATTGAAGCATATCATGAATATGTTAATTCATTATTACCAATCTTAAAAGAGATTGATAAAGACTTCCCTAATGGAATTAAAGAACATCTTTAATTTCCCGGGAAATTAAATGATCCATAGGTTAAGAAATAGTCTTAATCTGTGGTTTTTTTGTCTTTACTTGTGTTATCGTCTTAATTGAACTATGATATTAATGATTTTATATTAAAGGGAGGCTTTACGATGTTTGAAGAAACTAAAAAGGGTTTTGATTGGTTTAGCTTAATTGTCGGCATCCTATTTTTAATCGCTGGGATTGCTTCGTTCAATCGTCCCGATCGTACCCTTCGCTTCTTGGCAATCGTTGCCGGTGTTGCATTTATTTTCCGTGGAGTTTACGAATTATGGTTTCGCCAACGTATTAGCCAGTTACTTCAAGAAGCTTCTGGTTGGTTAATTTTTTCAGCAATTTTAGATATTATTTTAGGGATTATCTTCCTTTTCCAACCAGATTTTGGTGTTCTGTTTATTGCGATTATTTTTGCAATTTGGTTTATTCTTGACTCCATCACAGAATTGCTTAGCGCCAAGTTCTTTAAGGAATTTCATCGAGGATATTACTGGTTTATTATTATTCTGGCAATTGTCAGCTTGGTATTAGGCGTTATCCTTCTCTTCAGTCCACTACTCTCAGCAATCACTGTTGTATGGCTGGTTTCAACATTCCTAATCGTTTTTGGTATTATGAAAATTATCCAAGCATTTTAAAATAAGAAACAAAAAGGTCGGTGAAAAATCAGCTTTTGGCACTATGTCCCGTCAA
>NZ_QORN01000075.1:0-538 GCF_014830205.1 Limosilactobacillus walteri | reverse complement strand
GATTTATCTAATAACTTTCTTTATATATACACGCTTATATTATAATTTGCTAAAATAAATATTTTTATGCAATCGGTCTTGAAAAAAAAAAAAAAAAGGTATTATGAGGGTGATAAATAAAATTTAATAAATTTATTTAAAACTAATGAATTTATTAACACTGACGATCCCCATTAGGTCAGCTCGCAATACTGAATTTGCTATCCCCCATTAGTTCTATTCTCTATTGTATTTTATTTATCATCTTTTTGACATAAACGGCGATCTTTGCTCGTTTTGTTAAACGGCTCGCTAGCACCTGCTAAGTGTTTTGCTTAACTTTAACCCCATAGCTACTTTTCTTCCTTTATCATATTGCCGTTAAGCAATCGCCGCACTGTGTTTGCGTGCTGTTTACCTTTTTGACCTCTTTTGGCGTTTCTCAGTCTCTTCGTTAGAAACGCTGCTGTTTGTCCTTTACTAAATAGAATATTCATTAATACACTATTACAAAGCAATCTCTATTTAGATATACTCTTTAACTTTCTAATTTATAAAA
>NZ_QORN01000074.1:0-910 GCF_014830205.1 Limosilactobacillus walteri | reverse complement strand
AACGCTTCGTCATGAAAAGCGATCTCTTCGATATATCGCTGATTACCTGGGCTTTAGTAAGACTACTATCTTTAATGAAATTCACCGGTTAAAGGGTGAATACCATGCGACTAGTGCGCAAGCCGACCACGAAACTAAACTTAGTTATCGTGGCCGGAAATGCTCATTAACGGTTAACCTCAAACGACTAATCGAAGAAAAGATCAAGGTCCAAAAATGGTCAATTGAACAAGTAGCCCATGTGGTTATGATCGCCTATAAGACTATCTATAACTGGGTTGATCAAGGCCTCTTAGAGATTAGCTTAACTGACTTACCAGATCATGGTATTCGCCGTAAGCGGGCTAAAGAAACTCGTGGTACTTTTAGTCATGGTCGTTCGATTGAAGATCGTCCAGCTGAAGCTTCTGATCGTAATATTGCAGGTCATTTTGAAGCTGATACGGTTTTATCTGGTAAGCGCAAAGGTCAAGCAGTAGCTACGTTTGTCGAACGCAAGAGTCGCCTTACTATCGTTAAACGGCTTGATGGACGAGATAGCACTTCAATGACTAAGGCTATCCTTGAGTTAGCTAATCAATTAGGAACTAATCTCAAGACACTGACGGTTGATCACGGGAAAGAGTTCGCCAACTACCAATCAATTGAGAAAAATACCGGCGTGCCGTTGTACTTTGCACATGCTTATTCTCCGCATGAACGTGGTAGTAATGAGAATCGTAATCGAGTGTTACGGCGATTTATTCCTAAGGGTCAGCCAATTGAAGAGATTAGTGATGATGAATTGATTCAGATTAACTGGTATCTGAATTCACGGCCTCTCAAATGTTTGAACTGGCGAACTCCAATTGAGATCTTCTTGCTTAATCTGCGTCATTAAATTTGTTCAAGTTATTTATTGCAATCTGCC
>NZ_QORN01000073.1:0-702 GCF_014830205.1 Limosilactobacillus walteri | reverse complement strand
AAAGAAGGTATATTTATGGCTCAATCACAAGAAGAAATTAAACAAAATGAGGCTGCTCTTGATAAATTCAAAATGTCTGCTTTCGATTTAAGCGGGAAAGTCGCAATTATTACTGGTGGAAACACCGGGTTAGGCCAAGGTTATGCTGTTGCTTTAGCTGAAGCCGGCGCCGATATTTTTATTCCAACGTATGGGACGCAAGGTTGGGATGATACTCGAGAGATGATTGAAAAACGTGGTCGCAAGGTAAAGTTCATGCAGGTTGACTTAACTAAACCAGGTGTGGCCCAAGAAGTTGTCGATCAAGCAATTAAGACGTTTGGGCATCTTGATATTTTGATCAATAATGCAGGAATGATTAAGCGTAATCCAATCCTCGAATCAAAAGATGAAGATTGGGATGCTGTGATTAATATTAATCTTAATGCGGTTTATCACATGTCAATGGCTGCCGCAAAAGTATTTGCTAAGCAAGGTCACGGGAAGATCATCAATATCGGTTCAATGCTTTCTTTCCAAGGCGGCAAGTTTATCCCATCCTACACTGCTTCTAAGCACGGGGTTGCGGGGTTAACCAAATCATTTGCTAGCGAGCTGGGGGCATACGGAGTACAAGTTAATGCAATTGCTCCTGGTTACATTAAGACTGCTAATACGGCCCCGATTCGGGCTGACAAAGCGCGGAACCAGGAGATCCTTGAC
>NZ_QORN01000072.1:0-597 GCF_014830205.1 Limosilactobacillus walteri | reverse complement strand
GCAGAGGAAAAACTCTTAATCCTCAATGAAGTTTTACGAAATGGAATCCATAAGGTAATAACTAAGTACAAGATTAGCCAAAAAACTATCAGGCGGTGGAGTCTTCTATACAAGTATCAGGGAATGCCAGGACTTCAAACAAGTCATCATAATCAAAGCTACTCTAAAGAATTTAAAAACTCATTGGTTGAACAATATCAACAAACAGATGAGGCATTAGATTTATTTGCGATAAAACACGGTTTACGATCTCAAAGGCAACTAGAACAATGGATTATCCGGTATAATGAATCTAACTTAAAGGCCTATACGCCAAGAAAGCGAGATTCAAAAATGAGTGGACGAAAGACTGACTTTGAAGAACGACTTACTATCATTGAAGAGTTGATTAAGCATGATGTGAACTACAATTGGGCAGTTGAAAAGTACCATATTAGTTACCAACAAGTTTATGGCTGGTATCAAAAGTATCGCAAAAGCGGTAATGACCCAGAATCACTTCGTGATCGCCGAGGCAAAGCTAAGCCAGAAGAGAAGTGGACGGAAGTTGACCGACTCAAGGCAGAAAATCGCTTATTAAGGGCTCAGCTAGAAAAG
>NZ_QORN01000071.1:0-1091 GCF_014830205.1 Limosilactobacillus walteri | reverse complement strand
GCATTTTGACGAGTCATATATTGATTAACGCCGCGAAGAAAGATTACTTCTTCTGGGTGAAGATCTTCAGCTTTTTTATGGAATAGTTTCCAATGTGATTTCATAATTTTATATTCTCGACTATGTTTATCGAGGCTTTTAAGAATCGAGACACGATAATTATCCAAAGCACGACCAGCTAATTGCACGAGGTGAAAACGATCAATAATAATGTTGGCATTAGGAAAAAGACGATAGATAAAGCTTTGATATTGAGCATTTAAATCAATTACAACTGATTGAACGCATTCGCGTTCAGCCTTTGAATAACGATTTTCAAAATAATCAACAATGGTAGGCGATAGCCGATCTTGTAACTTCGTGACAATTTGGTGAGTTTCAGCATCGCAACAAATAAAGGACATCACAGACTTAGTTGAACGAAATTCGTCAAAACATAGATGCTTAGGCAGCTTAGCCACACGATAGTGTGGTTTCATGCGTTCTAAAATTGTTCGCCGAACACTGCTAGGAGAGCAGTGACACATTTCAGCAATAAGCTGACCGGCAAGTCCCTTACGAGCTAAAAGCATGATTTGATTTTTGAGGTCACTGGATAGGGTTTGATTTTCTCTGGTTAAATTAGTAACAGCGCCAAAAGTAGTATGACATGATTTACATTTATAGCGTTGTTTACGAAGTTCTAGTTCATACCTTCTTCCATTTAGACTAGCCAGTCGTACATGAGTTTTGCGAAAGCCATCTTTATTAACTGTGGGAAAGCCACAGTTACGACAACGATTAATGGGATAAGAAAGGGTAGCTTTTATTAGGGTGATATACTCTTTAACGGAATTATTGTTCTGTTCAGCCTCTTCAACCGAAATAACTTTAATATTTTTATCTTTAATTCCAAGAATATTTAGGATAGAATCATTATGGGACATTTGTTTAACCTTCTTTCATGATTTTTGTGGTGAATTGATTGTATAACGAGGGGACAGCAAATGTCCTCTTTTTTGTATAAAAATCTGGCATGGAATTTTCATCCATACCAGAAAGTGTATACCCCCAAAGTTGGATCATTGGGGTTTTAATGTTTAAAATTTAAT
>NZ_QORN01000070.1:0-1198 GCF_014830205.1 Limosilactobacillus walteri | reverse complement strand
TATTTAGATTTTCTTCCCATAGAAAAAGCCCTCCGAGTATAAGATGAATTTTCTATTTCATCTGTATACTCAGAGGGCATTATAGCCGATATTACAGACTTTTGTATTCATAATCGCAAAGTAATGAATTGGAAATACAATGCTCAAGATGACCACTATGTCAATCCAGTTGGCGTTCATTAGAAAGCCAAAGGGCACATTGGATACCAGCTGGCGCAGAATAACAAGCCTCTTTCATTTCTACCGTTCGGGTAAAGTGGCTAAGCCCTAATAAGTGTTTAATGTAGATTGCGCTTGCTTTTGAATTGTCAATTCCTGACTTAGTTGCCACAATTACTGTCGAAATATTTTTTCTAATTCCGGAGTAAGTAATTTTTTCGCTGCCGTAGCTCCTAAAGTCTCAATATCTTGCGTAGGTGGCACAACTGCCTGTAGATTCTGTCCAATTCCAATGGTAAATTTATTTGGATCTACGCCGCGTTCTTTTGCTAATTCAGCAAGATCTAAATAATCATTTGTTGTTGCAAAAGCCATTTTATCAATACCAATTCTCATTTTTCATCATCCTTTAATAGTTTTTCCCTCCTTCCAAGCTTCTCCAACACGGGGGCCCATTTCAAAATAGCTATTACTGAAGGAATCAAAGAAAACAGGATTAACCTTGGTCATATCTACATGACCACGCATATCTAGCATACTACTAGCTGCCACCAAATTAACTACACGACCATAACCTGTTGAAAAACTACCTTGACGTACTATTTCAATCAATTCGTATTGTTATTGACTACTTACGTTATAATGATATATGATTGCTCAATTTTAAGAAATGCACACGGTTTTTGTCACCTTATCCCTATTAAATCAATGTTTAAGAGACTTTATCTAATTTTCACATGCACACACTTTTTCTGTGTGCATAGCTGTGTGCATGATATTCTTAAATAAACAAAAATAATTCTTGATACATCTTCGTAAAACGTTGATATATCAAGAATTAGTAAACTTTGTAAGTTTTAATAATGCTGACTAGAGGATTCGAACCTCCGACCTCATCATTACTAGTGACGTGCTCTGCCAACTGAGCTAAGTCAGCATAATAACAATTCCTAATTAATTATACCAGAAACTGTTATTAAAGAAAAGACGCGAATCGTTTAACCGGTTCACGTTTTAATCGCGTGGCAACGTCCTATCC
>NZ_QORN01000007.1:0-85891 GCF_014830205.1 Limosilactobacillus walteri | reverse complement strand
ACTTGTCTTGTGTTGCTACTACACGATGGTCAGCCATGAATTTATCAATATCAGACTTAGCAATACGCTTTGACTTGCCTACTTGAATAGTGGGTAAGCCTTGTTTGATATACTTTTGCAACGATACAGGGGAATTAAATCCCATGTACTTCATAGCTTCTTGATAGCTAAAATATTCAGTCATTTAATCACTTCCCTGAAAATACATTTTGTCTTTTTGACACATTTATCTTAAATAATACACTTTGTATTGTCAATACATAATGTATTATTATTTTTTGTTTTGTGTTATTCTATAATTGATGTGAGGTATAAAAACATGAACAGAATTAGAAAATGCAGACAAAATAAAAAGCTAACTCTCAAACAATTAAGCGAAGAGTTAGCAAAGCAAGATTTTAAAATATCTGCTGACGCTTTAGGCAAGTACGAAAGAGGTGAGCGTGAGCCGAAACTAGAAACATGGATAAAGTTAGCTAATTTTTTTAACGTTCCTGTGCTTTATTTACAAGGTTTAAGTAACAGTAAAGAAACCTTTAATAGCATAGATAAATTTATTAAAAGTAATGGATTTGATATGTCAGCCCTCAATTCTTCCCTAAATGATAAAGATATTCATACGTATAAAAGGCTAACTGATGCTTATCACGGAAGAAAAGAACCTAATTCTAAAATTAATCCTAAAAAAATGTCACTATTATATCGCGACTTAATGTTGGAAAATAATATATCTGATTCGCAAAAGTTTATTGAATTTACGCGTTTATTCGCACGAATATATCATCTTTTCTTAATGGGTTATGGAGACTGTGACGATAAGGCTCGAAAACTATACGAAAAGATTTTGGCAGAGGTACTTAATAATTCTACTGCATCTAATCGTGATTAATGCTAAGCGCTACGAGGAAAAACCATGAAGAACTTTATTATCAACACCTTTGACACCATCTCAAACATCGTTATAGAAGTTTTGTGTAACGTGCTTCCTTAGTTGGACAGCTAAATAGAGTTACTAGAGAGCTAATTTATCAGAGATTTTCAGAGGTGGCCTCATTGTTCTATGTAGTATTTTGTAGTAATTAATCTGCTGTTTTTCTGCATATTTTACGTTGTAATCCTTGCTGTGCTTGGCTTCTTTCTGCTGATTTATTGCCGATATGCCTTCCATCGCTTCTTTGGCGTCCGCAATCTTGTGAGACTCAATTTCAGCCATTTTAGCGTCAATATAGGCTTTTACCGTAGGTTTCTGTAGGTTCTCTCCTGTGAAATCAATATACACACTAATAGCACCACTGCTATATCTCCCCAGTTTTGGGGACATCTGCTCAAAAGTGAGCCTATGTTCAATCGGTCGAAAATTCGGCTGATTATATCTCCTCAAAATCGGACACATCTTACTCACCTAAAGTTTGGGGTAAGTACATCTGCGCATAATTGCGCGCATCTTTACTCGGCTCAAAATTGAGCCCAGCAAAATTGCGGAGTGAATATCACTCAGCCGAAAACTCGGCTGATTACATCTGCACAAAATTGTGCATATTTTACTCACCTAAATTTTGGGGCGAGTGCCTCAGTCCAATTTTGGATCGTGCTCCATATCATTGATATATCAGCGATATGGACGAAAGCGCAAAATTGAGCTCACCCCATCCTTTTTGGTAGCGCAATTTTGCGCCACGAAAACTCAAATACATACCTCCAATATTCCATGCTGGCAAGCTGTGCGAAATGAGGTAATTTTATGAGTTATGCAAAGAAAGCAAAAAAGGGCTATTACGGAATAGCAGAGTTTAAAGACAAGGACGGAAAACGTCACCAAAAATCAGCGGGGTGTTTTAGGCTAAAACGTGAAGCAATTAAAGCTGCTCAACAATTAGAGGATAAATACAGCCGTGTGAATATTGAGATGCAAGCTATCACTTTTGCTGATTACTACCAAAATTGGTTCTCAATCTACAAGGAAAATAGTTCTCTGTCTGATATTACTAAAAGCCGTTATCGTACTTTTTCAAAAACGATAGCGGACTACTTCAAAGACACTAAATTAGTTGATATTAAGCGCTCTACTTACCAGCAATTCATTAACTGGTACGGAGTTAATCACGCTTTTAGTAGTGTTTCAAAGTTAAATGGTGCAATTCGTGCTTGTGTTAGTTATGCGATTGATGATGATATTATTACTAAAGACTTTACTCATAATGTTCAGCTAGTCTATAACGAGGATAATCAAACTAAAGTTGAATATCTTACTAATAAAGAGATAAAGTCGCTTAAACAAGCTGTGGTAACGAATTTGAGCCACTACAATACTAGCCGTTATATGATATTAACGGCAATATATACGGGGATGAGAAAAAGTGAAATACAGGCGTTAACATGGAATGATATAGACTTTTTACACTCCACTATTGCTATTACTAAATCGTGGGACGATACAAAAAAAGCTTTCAAAACAACTAAAACGGAATCTAGTCAACGAACCATTAAGGTTAATCGTCAATTACTGAACCAATTAGCTGAGTTGAAAGCTAATAATACAACGATGGTTTTTCAAAACGTATTAGGGACAATCCCTACAAGTAACGCATTGAATAAGTGTTTACGGTCTATTATGAACGACTGTGGTATTAAAAAACAAGGGTTTCACTTTCACTCATTGCGACACGTCCATGTAGCCTATCTATTGAGTAAAGGTGTTGATATATACGCTATCTCTAAGCGATTAGGTCACTCAAATATCACTATTACTCTAAATACTTATTCATATTTGATTGATGAGTATAAAGCTAAAAATGATACTTTGATTATTGATAAATTGGCGGAGCTTTAAGAATTGCGGAAAAAGTGCGGAAGAATCAACGCTAAACCTTGATATATCAACACTTTCAAATCCCCTTGTCTCCTTTATTCTTTCTACAAAAAACACCAAGTAATTAAATTACTTGGTGTTTTTTTAATTTTGATCAGCAATATCATATGTAGTCTGACCATCTTTTGCAGTATACAATGCCTTACTAGTATCGCCTGGATTCATTATACTAATTGAATATCCATCCCCTAGTGCCTTTGATACTTGACCAGAATTACTTTTAATTGACTTGGTTAAATTTGGCCACCCCATTTGATCTGCTTGACTAGGATCTTGCGCTAAAGCTTTTAATGCTTCAACAGTATTATCATCTGTCGGCGTAATTTGGAAAGTTTTACTATCTTCATTGTAATCAACCGTCCCTAATTTAGAATACCCCTTTTGCATCTGTCGTAATACTGCCATCGTTTTATTTTCTTGTTGCGCTTTATTAGCACTGGAATTCCCAATTGCAAACTTATTAGAAAACGAAGAAAAACTACTTGATTGGGTAACTTTTGATGATGAGGCACTTTGATTAGATGAAGCATTTTTATCATGATGAAAATACGGTAAGTTAATTGCCCCATATACAATTGCAATAATACTCAGAACAACTATAATTGTTCCGCTTTTCCATTCGCGATATTGTTGCCACGAGTTTACTAAATAAAATCCACCAAGAATTAAAAATAGCGCACCCATTATTACTAGGAAAATCATAAATTAAGTTACTCCTTTTCATTTACATATTGTCATTGTCGCGCATTAGGACATAATATACAATAATCATTTAAAAAGAAGAGGCCTACCTCAGCCCCTTCTAATTAGAATTCCATTAGTGCTTTCATATCGTAGTCCTTAATCTTATCACGACCATGAAGATCTTTTAACTCAATTAAGAAGGCACAGCCAACGACAATGCCGCCCATTTGTTCAACCATATCAATAGTTGCAGAAATTGTTCCCCCCGTAGCTAAGAGGTCATCTACTACTAAGACCCGTTGACCTGGTTTAATCGCATCAGCTTCCATTTGAAGAGTGGCAGTTCCATATTCTAAATCATAAGTAGCGCTAATTGCCTTCCGTGGCAACTTTCCCTTTTTACGTGCTGGAGCAAAACCAACCCCTAATTCGCGAGCAATAGGACATCCAACAATAAAGCCTCGTGCTTCTGGCCCAACTACCATATCTACTTTCTTATCCTTAGCATAATCAACTAATTCGTCAGTTGCCTGCTTAAAGGCAGCACCATCAGCCATTAATGGCAAAATATCCCGAAATATAATTCCCTTTTCAGGATAATCAGGAACGCTGGCAACGTATTTATAAAGGTCTAAAGCCATGAGATAAATTGTCTCCTTTAATCTAAATTAAGATATTGCAATAGCCACTTTGCAACAGTCGCTGCGTCATTAAACAACAGCTGCTGTTCGATCTTATATTGTGCTAATTGTTTTTTATATTGTTTTGTTTGTGTTAAATCAGTCTTATTAACTTCTTGGTTAATCTTCAACACACCATCTTTTATTGTAACAAATCCTGCCTCAGAAAACACATGAATCATGAAATTTAATCGTTCAGCATTAATTTTTAAATATTTACTAACTGCTTGGAGTTGCGTAGGCCACTGTAATTTCTGCTGTTTAAAGATAAACCGATATAATTGAGCAAAATCTACACGAGAAGGCAGGCCAGCTAAGTAAGCACTTCGCCGTTGATACAATAACAACCGAATAACCGCTGGCTTTCCTTGATCGTGAATAAATATGTCCTTTAACATCCCCACGCTTGCTGGACAGTCAACTAATGTGACCCGCTGGTTAGTAAAATCTATTTGTTTAGCCTCATCAACCGATAAAACATAACCGGGCGTAACATGTGGGGCAATATTGGCTCGTAATCGCGAATCTTTAATCACGTAATATTCCTGTTTGACAAATAATTGTGGCGTTAACTTATTAGTTCGCTCGTCAATAATAACAGTCCCGTCAATTTTTAAATCTTCAAGCATAAGCTGAATGTTTTTTCTACCACGCCATTCATTAATGCTAATTTTAAAAGCAATACTAATTTTTCCGGTTGGTGATGATAACAGAGAAGCAATGTTTCCCTTTCCAAAAGCGACAACTGACAAATCTGCTTTATCACTGCGAATTGAAAACTTAAGGTGTTGCTTTTCCTGTCCCATTGTCCTAACATCAGTAACTTTTACATCGTTCATATTAAAAATTGGTTCATCGTTTCCAGGACCAAAAGGAGCAATATTTTGAATATCATTGTAAAGTTGTTGACTTATTTCCTCAGGAGTTAAAGTTAATGCGATTGGTAAATTTTGCTTTATCGATGGATCGAAATTTTGATTTTCAGTTTCCTTTTCCACCGCTTGTTCAAGGGTGCTAAGATTATCAATGCTCAGCGATAATCCACATGCTGCTGGATGACCACCAAAAGCTGAAAATATATCACGATGTGCATTTAACGCCTTAAATAAGTTGAATGATTCTGGGCTTCTTCCCGACCCCTTTGCTAATTTTGGACTATTTTGATCTATAGATACAATAATTGTCGGCTTTCCAGTTTCATTCATTATGCGGCTAGCAACGATCCCAAGTACTCCTTGATGCCAGTCTTTTCCGACAATCACTAACACTTTCCGATTTTGATTTTGAGCGCTTTGGGCTTGCTGATTAGCCTCAGTCATTATATTAGCTACTAATTCTTGCCGTTTTTTATTGGCTTGATCGACCTCTTTTGCTAACTGTTGAGCCTCATCTTCGTCTAAACTTGTTAGCAGTTGCACGCCATCGTTAGCATCAGCTATTCTTCCAAGGGCGTTTAACCGTGGAGCAATCCCAAAGCCAATATCCTGACCAGTAAGGTTCGTGGGCGAAATATTTGCTAAAGACATAAGAGCAGCTAGTCCCGGTCGCATCCCTTGCCGTAATTGTTGAATTCCTGATGAAATTAACGCATGATTTTCATCCGTTACGTTAACCACATCTGCAATTTCGCCAATTGCAACTAAATCAAGTTGTTCAACCGGAAAATCCCCAGTTAAAGCCCAAGCCACCTTAAATGCGACCCCGACCCCTGAAAGGTCAGGAAAAGGATAATTACTTTCTGGATAGCGTGGGTGAACAATTGCCGTTGCATTAGGTAAATCGGGCGGCAGTTCATGGTGATCAGTAATTATGACATCTACCCCACTTTCTACTACCTTGTCAATAACCTCTTTTCCGCTAACACCGTTATCAACGGTAACAAAGAGCTGGGTTCCGTTTTCAATTAATCGCTGATAGGCTGCCATATTAGGACCATACCCATCTTTAAAACGATTAGGAACATAATAATTAACATTGGCTCCAATCGACATTAAAGCCTCATACATCAATGCTGTACTAGTAATGCCATCCGCGTCATAATCACCATATACCGTAATTTGTTCTTGATTTTCAACCGCTTTTTCAATTCGGTCAATCGCTTTATCCATATCATGTAAGAGGTGCGGATCATAAATTTCATCCATTGTAGGTTTGAAAAATTTATTTGCTTTTGCAACGTCATTAATCCCTCGTTGCACGAGTAATGTTGCTAAGATTTTTGAAATACCTAGCTCTTTTGTCAGAGTATTAACCGTTGCATCCGACGCATTATCAGCTAGTTTCCACTTAAATTTTGAATCAACCATCAGTTATACCACCATTTCAACGCCAAAATTAAACAAGAGGCTGGGAATGCCTCAGTCTCTCGTAGGTCTATAGATATTTTATTTACAAATTCTTCTTATCTTGTTGGAAATCAAAGAACTTTTTGATTGCCCAATCGCCCAGTCCCGGTATAACTTGATAAGCCCAGCCAAGATAAGCAACATAACCAGGAACATTAATTTCTCTTGTCTTGTATCCAACATTATTCCAAATACGTTGGGCCAGGTCTTCAGGTGAAATAAACATCCATTGAGGAAGGTGGGAACGGTATGCGTAATTACTATCAGCCTTATCAAAGAAAGGCGTGTCAATTGGACCCGGATTTACAGTTAAGACTTGCACACCATAATCAGCAACTTCCATTCGTAAAACATTATCAAATTGGATGACTCCCGCCTTAGTTGCAGAATAGACAGCACTATTCGGTGTCGGCAATTTACCCGCTAATGATCCCATATTAATAATTGCACCATAGCCTTGGTCCATCATTTGCTTAGCAACACACCGACTAATATACATTAATGCTAACAGGTTAACATGAACCATTTGCTCCATTGACCGGTATGATTCTTTTACTGCAGGGATAAAATCACCTAACCCTGCTGAGTTGATTAAAACGTCAATTCCCCCTACTTCATGCTGCACCTTTGAAAGAACAGCATCAATTTGGTCGGGATCCGTGACGTCTAATTGGTATGCAAAAGCCGGACGACCCGATAAAATTAAACATTTTTTAGCTACTTCTTGCAATTTTTCAAGATTTCGCGCCGCAACAACTACAATTGCTCCGCGGCGTGCTGCCTCAAATGCTAATTCTTTACCAATTCCACTTGAACCACCAGTAATTAATACAACTTCATTTCGCAAAAAACGTAACATTTTTACCCTTTTAAGCATTTTCGCCATCTCTTTTCATTTTTTAAACGGGATATCAATTACATCAAAATCATTTACAACTCGGGTATCAGGAATAATATTGCGCACTTGGTAAGCCAGCTGATAAGCAGCCTTACCAGTATAGCGTGCTGATATATGGGTTAATAAAAGCTTCTTTACTCCTGCTTGTTTAGCAACCTCCGCTGCCTGCTTGCTTGTTGAATGATAATAGCTTCGGGCCATCTTCGTTTCGTCCTTAGCAAAGGTACTCTCATGTACTAACACATCTGCGTTTTCTGCCAAACGGATTGCATTCTTTGTCTGACGAGTATCACCAAGAATCGTTACAATTCGCCCAGCTTGTGGTTTACCAATATAGTCGTGTCCATCTAAAATCCGGCCATCTGGAAGAGTTACTGTTTTTCCAGCCTTTAATTGACCATAGATTGGACCAGATGGTACGTTTTGTTCACGCAATTTTTCAACCTGCAATTCACCAGGATGATCTGCTTCTTCAACCCGATAACCAAAACATGCAATTTTATGATCTAGTTTGCGGGCAATTACCCGAAAACCATGATCATTAAATATTTCGCCATCATCAGTTAACTCCACAAAATGAAGCGGATAACTAAGACGTGATTCACTGACCTGCAATGCTGCTTGAACAAAGCGCTTGATTCCAACTGGACCATAAATCGTCAATGGTTCAGTTCCACCTTGAAAAGAACGTGAACTTAGTAATCCTGGCAATCCAAAAATATGGTCCCCGTGTAAATGAGTAATAAAAATTTTTTCAATTTTACGAGGACGAATAGTTGTATGTAGGATCTGATGCTGCGTGGCTTCTCCAACATCAAATAGCCAAATTGCATTTCGTTCTTCTAATAAACGTAATGCGACACTGGCCACATTTCGCTGTTTGCTTGGGGATCCTGCACCGGTTCCTAAAAATTCTAGTTGCATTTATACCTTTCCTACCTTTGCTACAATTAATAACTATTGAATAAATTCAAAAACAAATTTTTCGATTCTTACAAGGTCACCATCTTGAACACCTTTAGCCCGCAATGCATCATCAACTCCCATATGCCGTAACTGACGGGCAAAGCGCAGTTGACTTTCCTCATGAGTTAAATCGGTCATCTTAAATAAGCGAATAAGTTTTTCACCACCAAGAACCCATGTACCATCTTCGTCTTTGGTAATCGTAAAGTCGGCTTCACTTGCTGTCTTTTTAGGAGCAGCTGATTGGTATTTAGCAATCAATTCTTTATCATGACTCTCACTATCAAAGGCTGGTGTCTTATCTAACAAGTCGGCAGTTAATTGCATCAATTGTTGTACGCCCTGGTGAGTTGCAGCTGAGATTGGAAAAATTTCCGGTTGCTGACTCAAGGTCTCGTCTTTTGCTAAGTCTTCCTTAAACGTTTGCAAATTATCTGTTGCATTTGGCAAGTCCATTTTAGTAGCAACAATTATCTGCGGACGTTTTAATAATTCTGGATCGTAATTAGCTAACTCCTTATTTATTTGACGGTAACGTTCAATTGCCTGATGAGAATCCTCACTACTCATATCGACTAAGTGGAGTAAGACTCGGGTTCGTTCGATATGCCGAAGGAATTTTAGTCCAAGCCCGATCCCCTTTGATGCACCCTCAATCAGCCCTGGCATATCAGCCATTGCGAAATCACGACCATCAGGCAACATTACCATTCCAAGATTAGGAGTCAATGTCGTAAACTCATAAGCTGCAATTTTAGGCTTAGCACCGGTTACCACAGATAATAAAGTTGATTTACCAACTGATGGAAAACCAATTAATCCCACATCAGCTAACATCTTTAGCTCTAATTCTAGATAATGATCTTCACCCGGTTCACCATTTTCTGCAATTTCAGGAGCTGGGTTTTTAGCACTAGCAAAGTGAATATTACCACGGCCACCACGACCACCTTTAGCAACAACTAATTCTTGGTCATTTTCAACTAAGTCACCGATAATTTCACCAGTATCTAAATCACGGACTGTTGTTCCCTGTGGTACCGCAATAATCGTATCATCCGCACTGGGTCCGGTCATTTGTTTACTCATTCCATTACCACCATTTTTGGCTTTAAAAATTCGGTGATAACGAAAATCCATCAACGTCCGTAGTCCTTCATCAACCTTTAAGATAATGCTACCGCCACGGCCACCATCACCACCAGCAGGGCCCCCGTTAGGAACATACTTTTCACGACGGAATGCTACCATCCCATCGCCACCCTTACCAGCATGTACTTCAATTTTTATTTGATCAACAAACATATTCATAATGAATGTCTCCGTTCTTTAGTCTATATATTTAGTATATTTAAGATTTATAAGCGTGTCAAAATCAATCATGACTACTACCTTTAGCAACTTCTGCATTTTTTTGTAATGACACTTTAATTAACTGTGCCGTCGAACGATTAATTCCTAATGAATGAATCTCATCAACTGATGCTTGAGCAATTTTTGTAATCGATCCATATTTTTTCAATAACTTAGTTCTCGTTCGTGGCCCCACACCTTTGATCTCATCTAATCTTGAACTCAAAGAATGCTTGGTATGAACGCGCCGATGAAAAGTAATGGCAAAACGGTGAACTTCATCTTGAATCCGTTGTACAAGATAAAAGCCTTGACTACGAGGATTTAGGTTGATGTGTTGATCATCATCACCAAATAGTAAGTCTGCCGTCTGGTGTTTGTCATTTTTCACCATCCCCACCACCGGAATATCAAGATTAAGTTCATTTGCTAAAACATCCTTAGCCGCATCCATTTGAATCTCTCCGCCGTCCATAAAAATCATGTCCGGCATGGGTTTATTTTCTTTTAATAGCCGCGTGTAACGACGCCGAATCACTTCACGAGTACTGGCCGCTTCATCCGCATGGTTAATAACTGTTTTTAGTTTATACTTTCGATAGAAATTTTTAGCAGGCTCCCCGTTAATAAACACTACCATCGCACTCACTGGATCAGCACCTTGGATATGTGAATGATCGAATGCTTCAATCCGATGCCCTTCTGGAAGTCCTAAGGCATCTGTGATTTCCTTCATTGCTCCTGTCGTTTTACTTTGATCCATCTCAAGTAAGCGGAATTTTTCGTTAAGTGATAGCTTAGCATTTTCATGTGCCATTGCCAGCAAATCCCGTTTTTCTCCTCTTACAGGCGTTCGGACGGGAACCCCTAGTATTTCACTAATCTCTTTAGTGGGCAATCCCTTTGGTACAAGAATTTCACGTGGCAATATGTTATTACGACGATTATAAAATTGTAAGATAAAGCTTGTCATTTCTTCAACGGCCGTATCAACGATTGGAAAAAGACGTTTTTCCCGTTTCATTAATCGCGCTTGCCGAATAAAAAATACTTGAATTGAGAGCCAACCCTTATCCATATAAAAATTAAATAGGTCTCGTGGCGTTTTATCATTTGAAATAATCTTTTGTTTCTCAACTGTTACTTCAATATAATGGATCTGATCCCTGATTTCTGCTGCCCGCTCAAATTCCATCTTTTCTGAAGCTTGATGCATCTTAACAGTCAACTGCTGCTTAACTGTGGATGTGTTACCATTAAGAAAGGATTTAATCTTTTTTATTTGTCGTTCATACTCTTCAACAGGAACATCTTTGAAACAGGCGCCTAAACACTGACCCATATGATAATATAAGCAGGGTCGTCCTTGATATCCATTGCAACGACGTAAAGGATAGACCTTTTGAATAAAATGCATTGTTTCTTCAGCAGCATAAACATTAGGGTAAGGACCAAAATAATAGCCGCCATCTTTTTTTATTTTACTAACAATTTTTATTTGAGGATTGCGTTCATTGGTTATTTTGATATAAGGGTACCCGGTTCCCTTTTTTAGTTTGATATTAAAATACGGCTGGTGCTTCTGGATTAAGGTAATTTCAAGTAAAAATGATTCCTTATTTGTGGATGTTACAATCGTTTCAAAATCCGCAACCTCTGATACCATTTTTGCTACCTTTCCAGTATGGCTGCTCTTAAAATAAGACCGCACCCGATTTTTTAGATTTTTTGCCTTGCCAACGTAGATTATTTGATCATTAATGTTTTTCATCAGGTAGCAACCTGGCTTATCCGGTAACAATGCTAATTTATGTTCTAAATGTTCACTGGCCACAGCAGTACCCTCCTCTGAAAAAATTATTAACACTATATTATATCTGAAAAACGATCCTTAAAGCAAAAGAAGTGTTTAGAAATGATTGTACTTTTAACAAAATTTATGCTAGCATTTTGTCAAATAGAAAAAAGGAGCGTAACCAATGGGATTAGTAACACGAAGAAGCGAACAGTTAGATAAGTTATTCGATCAATTTGCAGTGGACCCCAAAAAGCCTAAGGCAAAGACCGACAAGAAAAAGGAGCAAGCCGAGTCAAATAAAAATAAAGAAGAGAAGAATTAACAAAAGCGGAGATGTGATGATTAATCATATCCCCGCTTATTTATTAGTCTTGCTTTTTAAAACCAGCCGGATAACGCTTATTCAGCTCTTCAATATTTGCTTTAGCAACCTCTTCAAAAGGAATGTCTGCCCATTCCGCGATTTGCGATAGGTACCAAAGAACATCTCCCATTTCATGAATAAGTTCTTTACGGTTAAGCTTTCGGCCACGAAACGTATAATTTTTTACTAAATCAACTACTTGACCTGATTCACCAGCTAATCCTAATACACAATTGGTCAAGACTTGTTCGTTACCATATAAAGTTCTTTTCGCTGCATTTTGATACTCATTAAAATCCAACTTAATTATTCCCCATTCGATCTTCAATCCATTGCCAAACGTCAGCCTTACCCTTTTTTTCAGTAGCAGAAAACAAGATGATTGGTGTTGAATTATCTGCTTCTAACGTTTTCTTTATCGTACTTAGCTGACGATTCCAAGCACTTCTTTTTACTTTATCAATCTTTGTTCCAACGATAAGGGTCGGTAAATTATAATACTGCAACCACTTATACATGTTAACGTCATCAGGCGTTGGGGCATGACGCGCATCTACTAATTGAATTACTCCCCGTAGCTGTTCACGTTGAGTTAAGTATTGCTCTATCATTTTACCGAATCGTTCACGCTCTTTTTTAGAAACTTTCGCATATCCATATCCCGGAACATCCACAAAATACACTTGTTCTTCTACATTATAGAAGTTTAAGGTTTGTGTTTTTCCCGGTTGACTTGAAGTATGAGCATAGTTGCGACGATTGATCAAAACATTTGTTAAGGATGACTTTCCGACATTGGATCGTCCCACAAGGGCAATTTCAGGAATCTTAGTTTGCGGATATTGTTCTTCGCTTACAGCACTGATTGTTAAATCAACATTATTTACTTCCATGACTATACCCCGCTTCACTTATACTAAGAAGCCTTTTCGTCTTTTAAAACGTAACGCGGCTCGGTATGTTGAGTTACACAACGTTTATCAATAATAACTTTCTCAACATCCTCGCGGCTCGGTAAGTCAAACATTACGTCACGCATAACATCTTCAATAATTGACCGTAGCCCACGAGCACCAGTATTACGTTTAATGGCTAACTGAGCCATTGCACGTAAGGCTCCATCTGTAAACGTCAATTCACTACCATCTAAACGAATTAATTCTTTATATTGTTTAACAAGAGCGTTCTTTGGTTCAGTAAGAATCCGAACAAGATCATTTTCGTCAAGCTTTTCAAGCGCAGTCATCACTGGGAGACGACCAATAAATTCAGGGATTAAACCAAATTTTAATAGATCTTCTGGAATAACATGCTGCAGAATATTTTTATCAGTAACTGTTTCAGCTTCACGCGAATCTGTCCCAAAACCAATAGTCTTATCCCCGAGACGTTCCTTAACAATTGTTTCAATCCCATCAAAAGCACCACCAACAATAAAAAGAATATTCTTAGTATCAACCTGAATAAATTCTTGTTGTGGATGCTTACGTCCTCCTTGAGGCGGTACATTGGCAATCGTTCCTTCAAGAATCTTTAATAATGCTTGTTGCACCCCTTCTCCGGAAACATCACGGGTAATTGAAACATTCTCACTCTTTTTAGCAATCTTGTCAATTTCATCAATGTAGATTATCCCCTTTTCAGCCCGCTCAACATCAAAATCAGCTGCCTGAAGTAATTTAAGGATAATATTTTCAACATCTTCACCAACGTAACCAGCTTCAGTGAGAGTCGTTGCATCAGCAATCGCAAATGGAACATTTAGAATTCGCGCCAATGATTGAGCTAGGTAAGTCTTACCAGAACCGGTTGGTCCGATTACTGCAATGTTACTTTTTTGTAATTCTGTATCATTATTGTCATCACTCATCATCGCATTAACCCGTTTATAATGATTATAAACGGCAACTGCTAACGTTTTCTTTGCATCATTTTGACCAATCACATAGTCATCAAGTTCACTAACAATCTCTGCTGGCGTTGGAACCCGAAAAGCCTTTTTTGACTCATCTTCTGCCAGTTCTTGATCAATAATTTGTTTACAAAGGTCAACACATTCGTTGCAAATATAAACGCCAGGACCAGCAACAATTTTTTTCACTTCGTCCTGTGACTTTCCACAGAAAGAACAGTGAACTGAATCCATCCCACTGGTATCTTCAAACATAATTGGACCTCCTCTAAGACTTATTAACACATAATAACAAAATTATCGTCTAATTTCGACTAAATTAACTTAGATACTCGTTCATAGACTGGCAAAAAAAACGCCCAATCAAAGTGATTGGACATTTTGATTAGTAATCGTTTAGTCAATTACTTACTTGTCAGACTTATCGTCGTCCTTAACTTGCTTTGCAGAATCAGCAACTAAGTCAACTGCCTTACGGATCTTGATATCGTGAGTTAACATATCATTTGATAATGCCTTCTTTACAGCATCTTCTTCCATTCCGTATTGCTTAGCAAGATCAGATACTTCCTTAGCAATTTCATCTTCGGTAGCGTCTAACTTAGCATCATCAACAATTGCTTCTAAGACAAGGTTAGTCTTTACACGTTGCGCAGCATCATTAGCAAATTGCTTCTTCAAATCTTCTTCCTTAGTACCAGTAATTTGGAAGTACATTTGAGGGCTAATACCTTGTTGTTGCATGCCAGCTAAGTATTGTTGCATTTGACGATTAGTGTCATCATCCAACATTGCTTGCGGAATATCCTCAATTTCAGCATTAGCAACTGCCTTATTAATAGCAGCATCTTCAATAGCAGCCTTAGCTTGGTTGTCTTTTTCTTCTTGAAGTTGCTTCTTAGTCTTTTCTTTTAATTCTGCTAAAGTATCAACATCTTCATCAACATCCTTAGCAAAATCGTCATCAAGTTCTGGCAATTGCTTTTCTTTAATTTCGTGAATCTTTACCTTAAATAAGGCTTCTTTACCAGCAAGAGTCTTTTCATGATAATCCTCTGGGAAAGTAACTTTAACATCAACATCATCGTCAGCATTGTGGCCAATCAATTGATCTTCAAAGCCAGGAATAAATGAACCTGAACCTAATTCAAGTGAATAGTTTTCTGCTGAACCACCAGCAAATTCTTTACCGTCAACACTACCCTTGTAATCAATTACAACAGTATCTCCCTTTTCAGCTGGCTTGTCTTCTTTTAATACAAGTTCAGCTTGTTGTTGACGCTTCTTTTCGATGGCATCATCAACATCTGCGTCAGTAACAGTGGTATCTTGGGCTGGAACTTCCATACCCTTGTAATCACCTAACTTAACTTCTGGCATAACGTCAACTTCAGCAGTTAGTACCCATGGTTGACCCTTTTCCATGCTCTTAATGTCAATCTTAGGTTGATCCACAGGTTGGATGTTAGTTTCCTTAACAGCTTCATTATATGCATCAGGTAATACCTTATTTAATGCATCTTGGTATAATGATTCTTCACCGTACATTTGGTTAAAGATTTGACGTGGGACACGACCCTTCCGGAATCCCGGAACAGTAATCTTTTTACGGGTTTCAACGAAAGCTTCGTCAATTCCCTTATTAATAGTGTCGACATCAATTTCAAATGTCAATGTACCTTTGCTGGCATCGCTATCGCGTTCCCATTTTGCTGACATTTTATTTCCTCCAATAACAAATCAATTTGACTAATTATAAATATAATCAATCTTTACATACTATATTAGTTTACCGTAGGAGACCACTAATTGCAACTCATTGAAACCTGATCGCCCAGTTATTTTAAAATAATTAAGTTAAAGAAAAAGACTTGGGTAAAACCCAAGTCTTTTAGCACATATGCGCTTAAAATTAGTCTAAGATGTCAGATACAACACCGGCACCAACAGTGTGTCCACCTTCACGAATAGTGAACTTAAGACCCTTTTCAAGAGCAACTGGCTTTTGTAAGTTAACAGTGAATGTAACGTTATCACCAGGCATAACCATTTCTACACCATCTGGTAATTCAATAGTACCAGTAACATCAGTTGTGTGGAAGTAGAATTGTGGACGGTAGTTTGAGAAGAATGGAGTGTGACGTCCCCCTTCTTCCTTGGTCATAACATAAACTTCACCCTTGAAGTTCTTGTGAGTTTGGATTGAACCTGGTTCAGCCAAAACTTGACCACGTTGAATTTGATCGTGTGAAATACCACGAAGAAGTACACCAACGTTATCCCCAGCTTCACCAAGATCAAGAGTCTTGTGGAACATTTCCAAACCAGTAACAGTTGACTTAAGAACGTCATCAGTTAAACCAACGATTTCAACTTCGTCACCAATCTTAACAGTACCACGGTCGATACGACCAGAAGCAACAGTACCACGACCAGTGATTGTAAATACGTCTTCGACAGGCATCATGAATGGCTTGTCAGTAGGACGCTTTGGAGTTGGGATGTAGTCATCAATAACATCCATTAAGTGAAGGATAACTTTTTCTTGTTCTGGGTCACCTTCAAGTGCCTTAAGAGCGGATCCACGAATAACTGGAATATCGTCACCAGGGAAATCGTATTCGCTAAGTAAGTCACGAACTTCCATTTCAACTAAGTCAACTAATTCGTCATCGTCAACTAAGTCAGTCTTGTTTAAGAAGACAACAATGTATTGAACACCAACTTGACGAGCAAGAAGAATGTGTTCACGAGTTTGTGGCATAGGACCATCAGTAGCAGCAACAACAAGGATAGCACCATCCATTTGTGCAGCACCAGTGATCATGTTCTTAACGTAGTCAGCGTGTCCAGGGGCATCGATGTGTGCGTAGTGACGCTTTTCAGTTTCGTATTCAACGTGGGCAGTGTTGATAGTGATACCACGTTCCTTTTCTTCTGGAGCAGCATCGATATCAGCGTAATCTTCTGCCTTTGCTAAACCTTTGGCTGCCAATACCTTAGTAATAGCAGCAGTTAAAGTAGTCTTCCCGTGGTCAACGTGGCCAATAGTACCAATGTTAACGTGGGGCTTTGTACGTTCATAATGTTCTTTTTCAGCCATTAATGAAAACCTCCTGATAATTTACAAGTATAATGCCAGCCAAAATAATCAATGACTGACATACCCTTATACATATTGTACAACTTCTTTTCGCCAATTGAAAGCTTTAATCTTAGGCTCTGAAGAAGAATTCTTAAATATAATATCAACTATCTACTCATTTGTAAATGTATTTGACTAATGTTTTTCTATTAATTCGTCAATCATCATTCCTAAACGGGCTTGCCACTGCTTTATTACGGGATTTATCTTTATATTTTTCCCTTCAACACGGGCAATTAAAGCATCAACCCATTGATTAATATCATTAATAACTTCATTAACTCGTGGATATAAGAACATTATCTGTAATTGAAATTCTTGGGTTGCCATTTGTTCTGTTTGTGGATTCTGATTCCCGCATTTTTTCGAAATCAAATTTTTCCCTTCACGAACAATTGGTAATGTATTTAAAGGCTTCAAATCCCCTGGAATAAGAGTATATTCTTTTTTATCTAACCAATAGATTGTTACTGGATCATTTATGTGCAGCTTGCATAAAAGTTCAATTAAGCTTGACTTTACCAATGGATGGGTATATGGATCACGTAAAAGAAATTTTGTGCCAGTAACAAATTCATTTAACGGTAGCTTAAATGCGGCTTGCAAACGGGTTTGTTGTTCCGGCAAAGAATAATCTCCCAAATGGTAAAACTCACGCAAACGAGCTTGAAGCGTTTCTTGATATTCTTGACGTGATTTTTTCTCACCAGCGATTACTTGTGGCATTAATTCGTCTTGCCATTGCGATAAGCTGTTAATTACCTGACGAGCCAAGATAAACAATTCATTTTGCACCAAAATGTTGATTGCAATCTGAGCATCAGCATAACTCTCAAACATCACTTCTAAATACTCAAATAAGTATGTACAAGCTCGCGTATATTGTTTTGCATGATATAAGGCTAGGATCGTTAGCCTGCCAACTTCTGAATCATCAACATCATTTACAAGGTCTTCTAAGAGACCGCTAGCTTCTTGCCACTTTTCATCACTAATTAGTTTTTGAGCTTGCAAGTACTTATCTTGTTGGGCTTCGTTCATTATTATCACCCTTTTCTTGTACTAAATGCAGTTGCCATAATTAATTATGGCACATTTAAGCCTGCCTTAACAAAATAAAGGTCAAGAGTACCGACATATCAATCTCCTTGACCTCATTTCTGTATTATTTTTCCGTTTTTACTACCCGTTTCTTACCACGCCCGCGATGATGTTCTTTAACTGAATGCTGCTTTCCGGGTTTTTCGTCTTTTTTATCAGCATTATTTTTATTTTTCTTTGCATGTTGGTTAATTTCCATAATTACAGGAAGAATGACTGGGTGGCGTTTTGTCTGATCAAACAAGAAACGGTTCAGCTTGTCACGAACATCTTGCTTTAAATGACTCCAATCAAATTCTTTTTGATCAAGGTTCTCTTGAACAATTTTTTCTACAAGATCAGCACTTTGTTGCATAAGTTGACGGTTTGTTTTAACGAAGACAAACCCCCGTGAGGTAATCTGCGGACGAGCAACGATTTTTTTCTTTTTACGATCAATCGTTGCTACAACGACGAAGATACCATCTTCCGATAAAACACGACGATCTCGTAACACAATATTTCCAATATCACCTACACCGGTTCCGTCAATCATCGTATTACTTACATCAATATGTTCACCGACATGGAATTTACCATTTTTATATGTTAAAACATCACCTTTATTAACAATAAAAATATTTTCTTTAGGAATACCAACTTCTTCTGCCAGTTCAGCATGCCGATCTAAAAGTCGGTACTCACCTTGAATTGGAACAAAGAACTTTGGCTTCATAAAATTCAACATCAATTGTTCATCGTTTTGATTTGCATGGCCAGATGGATTTAAGTCATCCGAAATAAATTTAACCTCTGCGCCAGTCCGATAAATCATATCTTTAGTTTTTTGAACTTCTGTCTCTTGAGCATATGAAGGAGTTGTTGTTACAAAAACAAGATCAGTACTAGTTAATTGAAGATTTGGATTATCACCGTTGGCAATTTGTTGCAATGATTTAATCGGCTCACCCATTTTACCAGTCTCTAAAATAACAACTTGGTTAGGTTCTAACTTATCAGCCTCCTTACGGCTAATAAAAAGATCATCTGGCAAGTGCAATTTGCCTAGATTCATTGCTGTGTCAATTATTTGTTCAATATCTTCACCAGATAATACGATTTTGCGACCTACAGCCACCGCTGCATTAATAATTTGTTGCACCCGCATAATGTTCGATGCAACACTAGCGACAATGATCCGGCCATTTTGATATTTGAACGTTTCTTTAATGTATTCGCCAATATCCTGTTCACGAGCAGACGCTCCGGTAATTCCAGCACCAGCTGAATCGCTCAACAACGCAAGCACTCCTTGAGAACCAATTTCTGCAAGCCGAGCAAGATCAGTCTGATACCCTTTTTTAGCAGTTTGATCAAATTTGAAGTCACCAGTATAAACAATATTACCAGCCTTAGTCTCTAATACAATTCCCAATGTCTCTGGAATAGTATGTGTCGTTTGGAAAAAGGATACGGTCACATCATTAAAATCAATTGCCGTTGATGCATCTACAACATGAAAATCTTTAAATTTTTTAACTTCTTTATGACTCTTTACCGCAAGCTTGGCAAGGGCAATCGTCATCTCACTACCAAATACAGGTACATCAAAGTCCATCAAGAAATATGGTAGTGCGCCAATTGAGTCGGCATGTCCATGTGTTAAAAATACTCCAACAATTTTATCTTTATGTTCACGTAAGTATTCCCAATCTGGAATAACGACATCAATTCCCATCAATTCATTTTCTGGATACTTTAATCCTGTATCCAAAATAAAAATTTGACCTTCTATTTCAACAGCGTACATATTTTTTCCGTTTTCACGTACACCACCAAAGGGAATAATTTTAATATTATTATCCATTGATTTGGCTCCTTTTAGATATTTAGTTTTTGAACCCCTTATCAACTAACTGTACGTTGATAAGAATTTTATTTCGTTCACAATAGCTATAAACATCTTACCACAATCAATGATAATTATGGAATAAAAAAAGCCCTATCCCAATAAACAGGATAAGGCCCATTAAAAAAGATATTACCGACGTAAACCTAACTTTTGAATAAGTTCACGGTAAGCTGGTAAATCAGTCCGACGTAAGTATGCTAATAAGTTACGACGGTGACCGATCTTCTTCATCAAACCACGTTGTGAGTGGTAATCGTGCTTGTGTGTACGAAGGTGGTCATTAAGTTCGTTAATATCTGCAGTTAATACAGCAACTTGAACTTGTGTAGAACCAGTGTCTCCTTCGTGTGTTGCAAATTCTTTGATAATTTGATCTTTACGTTCTTTTGAAATAGCCATGCTATTTTCCCACCTTTCTATATCTATCCGCCTAAGTTCTAAGTATAACGTTGGTGAGGATCGCTAAACTGAGAAGAGGCATTAGTTGTTCAGTAACAACCTATACAAATATACATAATATTTGCTAATCTTGCAACTAATTTAACGAAATTTTTGACTT
Organism: Limosilactobacillus walteri; assembly: GCF_014830205.1. Lineage (NCBI taxonomy): Bacteria > Bacillati > Bacillota > Bacilli > Lactobacillales > Lactobacillaceae > Limosilactobacillus > Limosilactobacillus walteri. The sequence continues at coordinate 65,326 of NZ_QORN01000007.1, read as the reverse complement.
GATCCGCGTTAACTATTGCAATGCTGGTCAGTCTTTTGTATAATGACAAATGTTGAAAATTCTGGTCAACTGAAAATCGGGTAACGGAGGTGAAACTCATGCCAATTATCAAATCAGCAATTGAACGTGTTCGGACTAGTGAAAAAGCAGAAGCACGTAATGCTTCACAATTAAGCCAAATGCGGACTGCTATCAAGAAGTTCGATAAGGCAAAGCTTGCTGGCGCAGATAACCTTGATGACTTATACAAGGCTGCTATCTCAGCAATTGACCGTGCCCACTCTAAGGGCCTTATCAAGGCTAACAAGGCTGCACGTGACAAGTCACGTCTTTCAGCACGTTACGCTAAGTAATAAAAAAGCAACTACTCGTTAGTTGCTTTTTTATTTTCTCCTTATTTTATTTAATAAAATCCAAAAAGGACTCTCAAGTTCAACTTTCTTCAAGCTTTGAGGGTCCTTTTTGCGTACTATGCTATTCGTATTTTAATTAAAAAATTGGTTTATATCATAATTCCATCGAATTTATGCCCACTTTTTATCCTGTTGTGAATACTGTAGCATAAATAATTGAAACAGTAAGGCTGGATCCCGTTGCGTTGTCTTCAACGATTGTTCGATTCTTACCAATCCCAAATATGCATTTTCAAGTGCCTGCATAGAAAAATTGCGGGCCGTCTTCAAACCTAATTTCACTCGATAAGGATGAACACTTAATTGGCTGGCTAAACTTCCCTGACTAAGGCCACGCTTATTTAAAACTTTGATTTGAATTAATAAACGGAACTGTCCTACTAATACCGCATTAATCCTAAGCGGAGGCTGTTGTCCTGCTAATAGTTGACGATAAAGTTCTAATGCTTTTACCTGATTATGCTGAAGTACTGCTGTGACTAAATCAAAAACGTTTTCGTCTAATGATTGCGGAACTAATGATTGGACCATTTGTTGATTGATCTTTTTTTCTTGATACGCAAGAATTTTTAATTTAGTTAAATTTGCATTCATCATTCCATAATCCGCGTTTGTACGCTGAACAAGTTCATCCAGAGCCGCTGGAGTAAGTTCAAAATTATCAGCTGCTAGTTGCTGGGTAACTTTTTGGCGCGCCTGTTGTTCGTTAAGCGGAGCTGCATCGACCAACACAGCATTCTTCTTCAAAAGTTTAACAATTGCTTTTCGCCCATCAAGTTTTTCATAAGGAGCTGTAAAAACTAGAACTGTGGATGGTTCTGGATGCTCCAAATATTTTTTTAAACTATCTAGGTCATGCTCAATTTTTGAATGTTTTTTCTCGCCGGTTAAAAAATATGGCTTATTTATAAGAACAAGCCTGCGCTCACCAAAAAAAGGGGCCGCCATCGCATCATCTAGGGCAACAGCTAACGGGGTTGTTTCCATATCATAACGCCCAACGTTCATTACTCGTTCATTAGCTGGAATTAAGTTAATAAACTCATCAATCGCCTGCTGTTGAAGAACTTGCTGGGTTCCTAAAACAAGGTACACCATCGCTGGCGTTTTTGTTTTTAATTGATTAGATAACTGGGTAGTGTCCACCTAGTTTCATCCCCTTTCAATGTTGTTTTTATTTTTCCATGATTACCATAATATACATATTTTATCATTCCAAACTGTTGCGTTGACAAATAATTTATATTCATTTGCCGTAGCGTATTAATCGTTACTTCATCAGGATGGTGATACCGATTAAATCTTCCCGCAGAAATAATCGCGTACTGCGGAGCCAAAGTATGAAGAAATGCAGGATCACTAGCTGTTTTACTGCCGTGATGACCTACTTTTAAAATATCTGCTCTTAGTTGAGGATACTTTTGAATGACTTTTTTCTCGTTTTGCTGATCTAAATCGCCAGTAAAAACAAATCTTTTGCCACCAAACATCCCTGCTAAAACTAATGAATCTTCATTTTTTCCTTGACCTGAGATAAACGGGTGTAAAATTTGCAATGAAAGCTGACCTAAATTGTTATTATCAGTTACCGGAATTATTTGCGGCGACTGGACTTCTGCTGAATGAATCTTCTTTAAAAAAGCAGGTTGCTTCTCCATCCCAGCAGGAACAACAATCGCTTTTACCTGAACATTATTTAAGATCGTTGTTAAATATCCAATATGATCAGCATCATGGTGGCTCAAAAAAATTGCATCTATACAGCTTATTCCCTTACTTCTTAAATAATTAATAGTTATCCGCTGTGCGTCATCTTGTGGTTGTCGATTTTGATTCCAATTACGTTTGCTAAATACTAGCTTCCCACCAGTATCAATCATTAAGACCTGCTTATTAAATGGTTTGCGAATAAGGATCGAATCTCCTTGACCAATATCAATAAAAGTTACTTCCCCATTTAATGGAAAATGAATCATTACTAAAGTTAGGAGATACGTTGAGATTAGTACTGCCCACTGCCGCAAATTAGTTTGCTGGTATATCGCTATTAGCGTCTCAATAAATAAAATAATTGCTAAGATTATCGGCGGCTTTCCAAAATGGATAATTCCTGGGAATGAGGATAAGTAGTTTAAAAATAATTGAAAATATTTTAGTCCAGCATTAATTACATAGGTTACTGTGGGGAATAGTCGAAAAAGAACTCCCCCAATAAGTACACTTGGAAAAATAATAACGGAAAAAATAGGAATTATTAGATAACTAGCAATAAAGCTTAAAAAGTGAACTTCATAAACATAACTTAATATTGATGGCAAACTAATCAAATTAAGCAAAATTGACTGTTTCCAATTACTAAGCGTCAGCGGTAATACTTGAAGCATAAATGATAATAAATAGCTCAACTGACCTCCTAAAGTTAGCAAAGTTAACGGGTCAACTAGTATTCCAAACATTAGACTAATTGCCCACCCATCAAGAGCATCGAGATGAAGGCAATTATGGAGCAAACCGATCTCAGCCATAATCGTAGCTCTTAACAGGCTTGTTGAACCTCCGCCAATAATAAGGTAAAACGGTAGCAACGTTATTAAAAAGATATCAATGTATTCACGATACCACCATAAGTAAACTAGGATATACCGTACCATAACAGTCAAAAGGACAATGTGCATCCCTGATATGCAAAACAAATGTAATAAGCCTAATTTTTTAACACTTGCCATTAGTTCTGTTGCATTACCATTGTTACTACCAATAATAAGTTGCTGACAATAGGTACTAAGCGGATCTGGGAGACTTGCAAAATACAATAATAGTTTTTTACGGATAGTATGACAAGCTGTTGTTATCCCACCTCGTTGGATAATTATTTGGTTTACTTTTTTTATCCGAACTTGGTTACAAATCTGCTGGTGGTGATTAAAACGTTGACTATCAAATTGATTATCGTTTGTCCGAGGAAGAAGCGGCTGAATCTGTCCTTCAATCGTCCATAATACCGGCACTGACAAATCATTTAACGATGCACTCATTTCTGATGTTAACGGATAAATAATCAATTCACGCTGGCCGGTATTAATATCCCCTGCTTTACCAAATGCCGTATTTCCTACTATTTTTAACTCATCTGGAAAAATGAGGATTGTTTGAGTAATGTTCGCTTGTCCTGTTACCGTTGTCCTCAACCATCTTTTTTGCGTATATAAACATAAACAGAGCGATATTAAACAAGTTAATACCACCATTAACAGAACTGTTGGCCTCTTCAACCTAATCAGCCGCCACAATAAGAAAAATAAGAATAACGCTAGCCAATGAATGCAAAAAAAACTAACAGTTACCAATCCAGCACCTAACGCCGGAAAAATCCAAAAATGTTGGATGAACTATTTCTGCTCTGGATTAATATATTGATCCAGATTTACCTGTTCTAAAATATTGCTGTCTAATTTAATTTGATGAAGTGCTACATTTTTTAATTGGATTAGTTTCATTGCATAATCATCGTTATGATAATTACGAATATAGTTTATCTCTTTAATTCCCGTTTGTAATAAACTCTTTGTGCATTGCAAACACGGAAAATCGGTAACATAAAGACTAGCACCATCCGCAGAAATGCCAAACTTCGCACATTGTAATAAGGCATTCATTTCAGCGTGAATCGTACGAACACAATGACCTGCACGCAAATAGCACCCTTCATCAATACAATGATCATCGCCAGCAACGGCACCATTATATCCGCCAGCGATTATCCGCTTATCGCGAACTAAAACCGCTCCCACCGAAAGTCGGTTGCAAGTACTCCGGGAAGCTAATAATGCTGCTTGAATCATAAAATATTGGTCCCAACCAATTCGCTGTTTCATTTTTGTCACTCCTCTTTATTTGAAATATAGTATAGCAAATAATCTCATCAAACTAAAAATTAGACCGCTAAATAATCCTTTAATTTGGCAACTGTCTTTTCTCCAAAGCCATTTATTTCTTTAAGTTCATCAATACTTTTAAATTGACCATGCTCTTGTCGATACTGCAAAATCAAATCAGCCTTTTTATCGCCAATCCCTGTTATCTGACATAGTTGTTCCTTAGTAGCCGTATTTAGATTTATGGTTGGTGAATTACCACTTTCATTCTTAGTTGGTAAGGCGTTAGATGTTGCTGACATCGGTGGTGTTTCGCCAACTACCGGAATATAAATCATTTGCTGGTCAGTTAACTGTTTAGCTAGATTGACCTGCCGTAAATCCGCATTTGCTAGTGGACCACCTGCTGCTGTCAGTGCCTCATTAACTCGCGAATCTGCCTTTAATTGATAAACGCCTGGCTGTTGGACGGCTCCCTTAATATCAACCGCCACTATTTTAGGATCTGTCTTAATGCTAGAACTCTCGGAGCTACTTATACTACTAGCTAAAACAGCATTGGCATTTGAAGCTGGCAAATGATCTCCCTGCCCTTTTCCAATAAATAGATAACCAGCAATAACTGTAATTACAACTAGTATAAGGAAATGGAAACGGTACTTATCCCATAAATCCATTAGTTGTTGCATATCATCACCCCCCTATTAATATAAATACGTAAAAAAATTAAATTTGCACTTTTTTATAACAAAAAAAGCCCAAACCATGATTTTTATCATAGTTTAGACTTTAAAATATCCTAGTTATTTATTGGATTGTAAGTACTTGACTGCCTCATCAAAAGAACTAACTGGTACAATCTTCATCCCTGGTGCATATTTTTTACCAGCTTTTTTTGCCATTTGGTAGTTAGTCATATGTCCTTCTTCATATTTTAGAATTTCATTGGTTGGTTTGATATACGGAGCAAAAAATATCTTCGCGCCAGCACGATGAGCTGCAATTACTTTTTTATCAATTCCACCAATTTCGCCAACTGTCCCATCTGAACTAATTGTCCCTGTCCCTGCAATCTTACGGCCCTTTTGGAGGTCTTTGCCACTGATTTGTTGGTAAATTTGTAAACTAAACATTAGTCCGCCTGACGGACCACCGTATTGACCAGCATCAACTTTGACTGGAATCTTAGTTTTAACCTGCATATTATTCGTTAAAATTATTCCAATCCCCGTTTTGTTTGTACTAGCAATTTTAACTAAGGGGTGCGTTACGGTCCTGGTTTTACCATCCCGTGTATAGGTGACTGCCAATGGAGTTCCCACTTTTTTAGCAGCAATATATTTTTGAAACCCTTGGGCAGTGTTAAAATGACGACCATCTACTTTGGTGATTGTGTCACCAACATGGATATCATGTTTAAATTTAGAATTAGGCTGAACCTGTAAGACATAAATACCAAGGTAACGACGAGTAACTTCCTGATGCGCTGCTTTATAAGCAACTGCTATTGCTTCATTAATTGAACTATCCATATAAAATTTCTGCACTCGATCAAACGTTGCACTATTTTGACCACCAGTGACATCCTCAGCACTTTCAATTGACATATACGGCACCATCTTAGCATATAAATAAGTTGCCGGGTGTGCACGCTGAATTGCAACTGATGTTAACATAAAGTTACCCTTATAGCGGTCTGGATGGCCCTTAATTTTGACAAAAGATTGAAGGTCAGCTGCTGTTCCAGGACTCTCAATATAAGAATTTAACGGCCAGAATAAAAAACATCCTAATAATAAGACAAGGCCTAAAACTACCCCAATCCGACGTAATATTATATTATCTTGCTTCTTCATTATCTTCCTTAACCCGTAATAGTTCGCGTTCAGCTAACCGTTTTTTCAACGCTTCATTAATATTTGCTGGTAAATAAGCAGAAATGTCGCCCCCAGCCGAAGTTACTTCCTTCAATAAACTGCTTGATAAATGCTGATATTCCGGTTTAGCGAGGAAGAAGACAGTCTCACACTGGTCATCTAAGAAATTATTCATCGCGGCAATGTCACGTTCATACTGAAAATCCGTTGTATTGCGAAGACCACGCATTAGGTAATCAGCACCAATGCGATTCATTAGATTTACTGTTAATCCATCAGTAGTAATGACAGATACATTGTCCAATCCACTAACTGCTTCTTTAATCTGGGCAACCCGTTCTTCAACCGTGAATAGCGGATTTTTGCTCGAGTTAGTCATTACAGCTACGGCTAATTGATCAAAGAGGGCACTTCCTCTTTTAATTAAATCTAAATGACCTAATGTTAATGGGTCAAATGATCCTGGAAAAACTGCAACTTTCATTATTTTGACTCCCTTTCTCGTTGATAAATAGTCAAGACGGTAATGCCGTATGCTTGACGTTTAATAAAACTAAAGCCTGATAATTTTTCTGGTAATTTTGCCTCTTGATCTGTCTCTGCAACAACAATCGCTCCATCTGCAAGCAAATCATTTTCTACCATCTTATCAAGATCGTTAACAATCTGCTGTTTAGCATATGGCGGATCCAAAAAAACAAGGTTAAATTTTTCATTATTTTTTTGAAAAAGACCAAGTGCTTTGCGAGCATCCGCTTTATAAACGTCAAATTGTTGTTCATGTTTTGTTACTGCAATATTCTTTTTGATTGTTTTAATCGCCTGATATTGACGGTCAACTAGGACTGCTCGGTCAATTCCACGAGAAACCGCTTCAATACTTAAGCCACCACTTCCTGCATATAAATCAAGGCTGGTTCCCCCATCAAAATATGGACCAATTATATTAAATAGGGCTTCTTTCACTTTGTCAGTTGTTGGCCTGGTAGCCATTCCGGGAACCGCACTAAGTTTGCGACCACCAAAGTCGCCTGCAACAATTCTCATTTTTTATCATCCTCATCATGTAATTGATATACTCCAGTTAATTCGAGATCTGCTAATGTCGGATCTAAATCTGGACGAGCTGAAACTTCTACTTTTCGCACTGCTCGCAATTGTCCGATCTTTTCACTCATTTTTTCAACATCTTCTTGATTGACATATAGAACAACATAATGCATTCGTCGCGAAATATAATCAATTTGACCATAGTGACGCAAAGCTCGAATTACGCGATTACCATTGACATAGACAATCAATGATCGGCGTGGTGTTAATTCAAACATTCTTCTCGCCCCCATCTTCTGGAATAAACGGATTCCCCATAACTAGACGCTCACGATTTTGCAACATGCTAATATTCATAACAATCCCAACTGTTGCTGAAAGAATTAACATACTCGACCCACCATAGCTAATAAATGGGAAAGTAACACCAGTAATTGGCAGCAAGCCTAAAACACCACCAATATTAAAGAGTGTTTCAATTGAAAAGAAGGTAGCAGATCCATAGCAAATCAACGTTTGATATAAACTATCTGCTCGTACTCCTACTTGAATCATTCGACAAATCAAGATTAACAAGGTAATAAGAATAACTGTTACCCCAACTAATCCTAATTCTTCACTGGTAATTGACATGATAAAGTCAGTATTCGGTTCTGGAAGGTAACCCATCTTTTGGATACTGTTACCTAAGCCAACACCAAACACTCCACCATTACTAATTGCGTAATAAGAATTAACAAGCTGGCTTCCTGAACCACTGGCATTTCCAAATGGATTTAAGAAAGCAACAAAACGAGCAACCTGATAGCCACCGCCTTGCAGCATCCCGCTCTCAACAAGTCGTTCTAACCCGAAATAGCCAAGAGCCGGTAAAACTAGGATAATTCCTAGTCCAACCCCCCATTTATAGTCAGCAGCTAACAACATAATCGCAATAATCGCGGCATTAATTGCCATTCCACCAATGTCTGGTTGAATCACGATTAACCCAAGAAAGACAACAATAATTAGCCATGGTCCCTTAGCATCAGTGGTAAAATGTTGGCCTCGTTGCCTTATCTTATCCATTCGGTCTGCTAAATATAAAATAAAATATAACTTACAAATTTCGACTGGCTGGATATTGAAAAAACCTAACGATAACCAACCTTTGGCCCCATTAACTGCCCGGCTGAAAACAAGAACAATTACGAGGAGTGCCCCTACTACAAGGGTTGAATCACGTAAAAATCTTTTCGTTCGATAATGTCGTAGGGGATAATTCGCTAAAACAGCCATCACAGTCACACCCATTAAAACATATATTGTCTGCTTAATTAGGTATCCAAGCGGTGTCCCCCCATTTTGCATCTCAATGGAAGCACTCGCCGAATAGACCATTACGATCCCAATCAGGCAAAGTGCAAGATAAGGAACTAGGATGTAATAATCGAGGTAGCGAATATCATTCCATACAGAACGAAGGCGACGGAATTTTAATTTCTTTTTCTTCACAAAGCGCACCTACCTAAAGATAAAATACAACCATTATTATACATCAAATAAAAAAAGCCTGGAAAGCCAACTAGCCTCCCAAGCTTTATAAATTTTTACTTACGTGAAGCTGCACGACGACGCTTTGCTTCCTTTTCACGAGCGTTGGTGTTAAGGATCTTCTTACGTAAACGAATGTTTTCTGGAGTAATTTCACAGTATTCATCTTCGTTTAAGAATTCCAGCGATTCTTCAAGTGAGAAGTGCGTAGGTGTCTTAATATGGGCCATTTCATCTGAACCAGCAGCACGAACGTTGGTTAGGTTCTTACCCTTAGTGATATTAACAGTAATATCATTTTCACGACTGTTTTCCCCAACGATCATTCCTTCGTATACTTCCGTACCTGGATCAATTAGCAATTGACCACGACTCTCAATTCCCATCATGGCATAAGTAGTAGCTTTACCAGCATTCATGGAAACTAGAGTACCCTTTTGACGACCAGGGTTCCAGTTCTTAATAACTGGGGCATACTTTTCAAAGGTGTGGTTCATAATACCGTATCCACGAGTCATAGTCATAAATTCAGTAGAGTAACCAATTAAACCACGTGATGGAGCAAGGAAGATTAACCGTGTTTGACCGTTCTTAGAAGGTTCCATGTTTTTCATTTCACCTTTCCGCTTAGATAAACTGTCAATTACGGCACCAGTATATTCATCTGGTGTATCAATTTGTACTTCTTCAAATGGTTCACACATTGTGCCGTCAATTTCACGGTAGATAACTTCTGGACGAGAAACTTGCAATTCGTAACCTTCACGACGCATGGTTTCGATTAAAATTGAAAGGTGTAATTCTCCACGACCAGACACAGTCCATGCACCAGGTTCATCGGTATTATCAACCCGTAATGAAACATCCGTGTGCAATTCATGACGAAGACGGTCTTCAAGCTGACGAGCAGTAACAAATTTACCTTCACGACCAGCAAATGGTGAATCATTAGTCCGGAAAGTCATTTGCAATGTAGGCGGGTCAATCCGCAATGGTGTAAGAGCTTCTGGATGGTTAGGATCAGTAACTGTTTCCCCAACATTAATATCTTCCATTCCGGAAACTGCAATTAAATCTCCAGCCTTTGCTTCTTGAATTTCAAGACGCTTTAACCCAAAGAAACCAAATAATTTTGTTACGCGGAAATTATGCTTAGTACCATCAAGTTTCATAACGGTAACATTGTCACCAACTTTGATCGTTCCGCGAACAACACGACCGATACCGATCCGACCAACGAAATCATTGTAATCCAAGATTGCAACTTGGAATTGAAGTGGTTCATCGGAGTTGTCAACTGGTGCGGGAATGGTCTTGATAATGGTATCAAACAATGGCTTCATGGTGTGTTCTTGAGTCGAAACGTCAGAATCATAACTTGAAGTACCATTCATAGCTGAAGTATATACAACAGGGAAGTCAAGTTGATCTTCGTCAGCACCTAACTCAATGAATAAGTCAAGGACTTCATCAACAACTTCTTCAGGCCGAGCGCCTTTACGGTCAACCTTGTTGATAACAACAATTGGTGTCAAATGTTGTTCAAGGGCTTTCTTAAGAACAAAACGCGTCTGTGGCATTGTTCCTTCAAAAGCATCAACAACTAATAACACACCGTCAACCATCTTCATAACACGTTCAACTTCACCACCGAAGTCTGCGTGTCCTGGGGTATCCAAAATATTAATTTGGTGTCCTTCATACTTAACAGCCGTATTCTTAGAAAGAATAGTAATTCCACGTTCACGCTCAATAGCGTTGGTATCCATCGCACGATCTTCAATTGAGAAGTGTTCTGGTAAAGTATCTGATTGCTTTAACATTTCGTTAACCAAAGTAGTCTTACCGTGGTCAACGTGGGCAATAATCGCAATGTTACGAATGTCGTCACGAGTTTTCAAAACTTGATCTCCCTTTCGTCATATCATTATTTTTAAGTCGAACAGCAGCGGCTAATCAACGACTAATTTCATAAAAAAACTGTGACATCGCGGTCACAGCCTCGACAACTAATTGATGATCTGTCGAATATCTCGACTAACCTGACTCGTTGCTACTAATACAAGATTAGATGATAACACATTAATAGAACTACCGTCAATTGATTTCACAACTAACCCTAATTCTTCTGCTAACATTCGTCCGGCTGCAAGGTCCCACGGCTTTAAATTAGAGATATAACCACCTAGCTGGCCAGTAATAACGCCAATCATTTCCATTCCCGCACTACCATACATCCTTAACCCCATCGCCTCTTGCGCAATCTTTTTCAAGGCAGGAGTACCACCGAGTGTCAGGGTCCGGTTCATTGCTAAAAGACTTTCTTTTAGCCCTAAGTCCGCCGGCGCATGAAGACGTTGCTTATCAACGTATACGCCCTTTCCGCGCTGACCATGGTATAACCGGTTATTAATTACATCTAAGATATACCCCAACATTGGAACACCGTCAATATAAAGGGCTAACATCACAGCAAAGTTATTATGCTGCTTGACAAAATTCATTGTCCCATCAATGGGGTCCACAATCCAAATATGCCCATGAAGATCAGTAATTTGACGGTCTCCTAAGCCTTCTTCACTTAAAATTCGGCTATCGGGGTCAATTTTTCGTATTTGTTCATTAATGAGCTGTTCATTTTCTCGGTCAATTGTTGTTACAAGATCCGTATAGTTTGTTTTAGTATCAATTTGGTAACTATCATTCATCTTATCATGCGCATTTTGTCCTGCTTGACGAATAATTTTTTGCGCATTTAAATCTAATTCATTAATTTCAGCCATTATTTTGAACCAACCATCTTTATTTTTTTAGTTGAAGATTCTTGAGCTTCTTTAACAACCTGATAAAGTACATAGCCAGAGTTTTTTTCAAACTCGCGGCCTAGTTGTTTTTCTTCCGCCTTTGAAGGCACTACTTGCTTAAATGCACGGTAGCACTCTAAAACCAGACGACGATCAACACCGACTTCATAAGCATCCTCAACAGCACGAAACATCGCAATTACTTGTTCCATTTCTTTAGTTGTCCAAGACGGGTCTAGCGGATAACTATAATTTTGTGAATTCATTTTTAACCCTCCACATATTTACTACCTGTATTATACAATCTAATTTTCAATTTAGAAATATGAACAAAAAAAGAAGCCATCAATAATTTGACAGCTTCTTGAATAGAGAGATCATTAAGTTTTAGATGTGGGTTGGGAACCCAAGGGCAATATCAGCAGCTTCTTGAATTGGTTCATTCAAAGTTGGGTGAGGATGAATAGTTAAAGCAACATCTTCAACATTCATTCCACCGTTAACGATAAGTGAAAGTTCCCCGGCAAGAGTACTTGCTTCAGGACCAACACATTGAGCGCCAACAATGTTCTTCTTATCTTTTGTGTAAATAAGACGAACAAAGCCTTCTGGTTCATCAAGAGAAACCGCCCGTGCATTTCCGGCAAATGGGAATTGGGCAGTTGCTACTTCAATTCCCTTTTCCTTAGCCGTTGCCGCGTTCATACCAACTTCTGCCATTTCAGGATCAGTGAAGCAGACCGCTGGAACACCAACCCAATCATTAGCAGTATTCTTACCGGCAATTGCTCCCGCTGCAGTCTTGCCTTCAAAGAAAGCCTTATGCGCAAGAGCAGGACCTGGAACAATATCACCGATTGCCCAAATACCTTCTACATTGGTCCGTCCCTGTTCATCAACAATTACTTGATGGTGGTCGTTTAACTTTACACTAGTCATGTCTAAACCAAAATTATCAGTATTTGGTTTCCGACCGACTGAAACCATGCAGTAATCAGCCTTGATTGTGTGCTCTTTACCGTCAACTTCATAAGTAACTGTTACGCTATCATCATCTTGTTCAGACTTCTTTGCCATTGCACCAGTAACGATGTCAATGCCCTTCTTCTTCATATTCTTTTCAACAACTTTAACCATGTCATCATCAAAGCCGTTCAAAATTGAAGGAAGTCCTTCAATGATTGTTACATGTGAACCAAGGTTAGCATAAGCACCAGCTAACTCAGACCCAATATATCCGCCACCGATAACCACTAATTCTTTAGGTACCTCTGGTAAGTTAAGGCCACCAGTAGAGTCAATCACCCGTCCTTCAAACTTGAAGTTAGGGATTTCAACTGGACGCGACCCGGTTGCCAAAATCAAATTCTTCCAGGTAATCGTCCGACCATTATCATTATCCATAAATTGCTTAGGACCGGGCTTAATTACCCGTAATTGATGGTCATTGTCAAGAATTGCTTCCCCGTTAATAATTTCAACTTTGTGTTTCTTTAATAACATTTCGACACCACGGGTCATTCGGTCAACGACTTTCTTTTGCTTCCATTCTTGGGTCTGCTTAAAGTCTATCGTAGCATCGGTCTTTGAAATACCATATACTGATGAATCTTTAACTTCTTGAAGACGATGACCAGCAGCGATTAATGCCTTAGATGGTACACAACCAACGTTAAGACAAACACCACCTAACCCCGGATCGCCTTTTTCAATCAAAGTAACTTTTTGACCTAACTCCGCAGCCCGAATAGCAGCAACATAACCACCAGGGCCTCCACCAACAACTACTGTATCTTTTTGTTCAACATCAGCCATACTATACTAGCCCTCCATCATAATTAATTCTGGATCATGAAGCATCCGCTTTAGGTAGTTCATTGCGTTTTGTGCTAATCCACCATCAATCAAACGGTGATCAACTGTCAATGATAATTTCATCATATGGCCAACAACAATTTCACCTTGTTCATTAACAATTGGTTCAGTAGCAATTGTGCCAACACCTAAAATAGCAACTTCTGGTTGGTTAATAATTGGGGTGAACCACTTACCACGCATTGATCCAATATTAGAAATAGTCATGCAGCCGCCTGCCATTGAAGATGGGCTAAGCTTATTGTCCTCGGCATCCTGAGCATTATCAGCAATTTCTTTTGCAATTTCAAACATGCCCTTCTTATCAGCATCCTTGATGTTAGGGTTGTAGAGGCCATGGTCAGTATTGGTTGCAATCCCAATATTGTAGTAATGCTTTTGAACAAGTTCCTGTGCAGCATCATCAATTGAACAGTTCAGTTCTGGGAACTTCTTCATTGTTGCAACTAATGCTTTAACAACATATGGTAAGAAAGTCAAGTGGATACCTTGTTCTGCAGCCACAGCCTTGTATTTCTTACGTTGAGCCATTAACTTAGATACTTCAACATCGTCAAATAATGTTACCATTGGGCTAATGTCGACAGAATCACGCATATTCTTAGCAATAATCTTACGCATATTTGATAATGGCTCACGAGTTTCAGCATCTTCACCGGCACCCTTATAAGGTTTAATCGTATTTTGCGCCTTAGGAGCACTGGCGGCAGCTGGAGCAGCAGATGTAGCCGCTGTTGACGCAGGAGCACTAGCAGCAGCACCGTTAAAGTTGTCAATATCAGCCTTTAGCACTTGTCCATGGTTACCACTTGGTTGAACAAGTGAAATATCAACGCCCTTATCACGAGCATATTGCCGCACAGAAGGCATTGCCATCACAAGCTTATTTGGTTCTGCGAGCGGGGCAACTCCTCCCTTGGCTGGCGCAGCACTTGCTTCTTCATCCTTAACCGGGGTAGCTGTTTCTGCTTCATTCGCAGAGGAATCGCTACTATCAGTATTATCTTCGCCTTCTACTTCAACATTAGTGCTTGTACCTGCCTTGCCATCATCAATTTCGGCAAGCTTATCACCCTTTTCAACGTGATCGTCTTCATTCACAAAGAGCTTTGTAACGGTCCCATCAACTGGTGAAACTAATTGGGTAGTTGATTTATCAGTTTGGATTTCAATTAAAGCATCGTCAGCCTTAATCGCATCGCCTTCTTTAACAAGCCAAGAAGCAACGTCACCTTCAGTTAAACCTTCACCCATTTCTGGTAGTCTAAAAATATATGCCATATCGTATTAACTTCCTTTCTACTCCACGCATTGCTAGTAATTAACTACTTCGCGTGCGGCATCCTCAATTTCACGCGCTCCTGGAAGCCATACATTTTCGGCTTGTGGGAATGGGTAAACTGAGTTAGGAGCTGCGACCCGTGTAACTGGAGCATCAAGGTACATGATTGCACCTTCTGAAATAGCAGATGCAACCTGTGCACCAACCCCAGCCATCTTTTGTGCTTCTTGTGCGATTACTACCCGGTGAGTCTTCTTAAGTGACTCAAAGATAGTATCAGTATCAATTGGATAAAGTGAACGCAAATCAATAACCTCAGCTGAAATATTATCTTTTGCTAACTTCTCAGCTGCCTTTTGCGCTTCAGAAACTTCACCACCATAAGCAATGATAGTAACGTCTGTTCCTTCTTGAACAACATTTGCCTTGTCCAACGGAACAGTGTACTTATCATCAGGTACTTCACCCTTAACGGAACGGTACAGACGAAGGTTTTCGAGGAAGAGCACAGGATCATTGTTTTCGATTGCTGAAATAATTAACCCCTTAGCATCATATGCTGAACTTGGTGCGACTACCCGCAATCCTGGAATTCCAACAAAGAAGTTTTCAAGGTCATCCCCGTGCAATTCAGCAGTGTGAGTTCCTCCACCATATGGAGTCCGGATTGTAATTGGGGCATGCTTAGTACCATTGTATTGGAAACGCATCCGTGACATTTGAGCTGCGATCGAGTCCATTGCTTCAAAAGTAAAGCCCATAAATTGAATTTCAGGAACTGGACGCCAGCCAGTAGCCGCTAAACCAATTGACATTCCTAAAATACCAGATTCGGCAAGAGGGGTACTAAATACACGGTCAACACCGTACTTTTCTTGCAAACCGTTAGTTGCCCGGAAAACCCCACCGTTTTTACCAACGTCTTCACCGAATACTAAAGTCTTAGGATCTTCGGCTAAAGCGATGTCAATACCTTCAGTAATAGCTTTGATATAAGTCTTTTTAGCCATGATTACTTCGACTCCTTTTCTTCGTACTTCTTAATTTGTTCTTTAATGTCTGGAGTTGGAACTTCAAATGTCCGCTTCAACATATCGCTAACTTTTTCGGGTTCTACTGAGTCAGCTTCCTTCATTGCTTCTTTAAAGCTTTGCTTGCATTCATCCACGTACTTTTGTTCTTCTTCTTCAGACCAAAGACCATTCTTAGTCAAGTATTTGCGGAGACGAATTAGTGGATCTTTATCAAACCATGGCTTAGTTTCTTCATCAGTCCGGTAACGACTAGGATCATCACCAGCTGAACTGTGGGCCCCAAACCGGTATGTTAAGGTTTCAATTAAGACTGGACCATTGCCAGCAGCTGCAAATTCACGTGCTTCTTTAGCAACTTCATAACAAGCAAGAACATCCATTCCGTCAACTTGTACACCGGGGATTCCCGCAGCAACACCCTTTTGCGCGATTGTTTGAGCTTCTGTTTGAAGCTTACGTGGGAATGAAATAGCCCAGCCATTATTTTGAATGATAAAGACAGCAGGAGCTTGGAATGCCCCGGCAAAGTTCATTCCTTCATAAGTATCACCTTGTGAACTACCACCTTCACCAGTATAGGCGTAAGCAACAGTATCTTTTTCACCGTTCTTCTTAATTCCAAGGGCACCCCCAGCCATTTCAACCATTTGGGCCCCAATAATAATTTGTGGACGAAGAGCACGTGCATCAAAAAGATTACCCTTGATGTGTCCCTTTGACCATAAGTACATTTGAGCAACAGTTGCTCCATGTTGAATTAATTGTGGCAAATCACGATATGCTGGGAAGAGAAAATCCTGCTTCTTAAAAGCAGCTGCGGTTCCCATTTCTGATGCCTCTTCACCCCATGTCGGAGCGTAGAAACCTAACCGCCCTTGTTTTGAAAAACTCATTGTTTGTTCATGCAAGGCACGTTCCCAAACCATTTTCTTCATTAAGTCAACTAATAAGTCATCACTGAAATTAGCCATTAAGTCCTTGTTAACAACATTTCCGTCATTATCAAGAATTTGTACAGGCTTAGCATATGGAGCCCCTTCATTGGCTTTAATCTCAGCGAAATTGACAGCTTTGGTATTGGCCATATTCAACATTCCTTTCCAAATCCAATTAACATCATGTAAGCGATTGCCTACCTACATTTATAGTATAACTGATTGATTAAATAATACAAGCGCTTTCATAAACTTAATCTTGAAAAATGTCGAAGTTTTACATTCAAAGTAAACGCTTTCTAATAAAATTGTGGTTATTTACCACTGAATTATCAACATTAGCAATTTTAAATAGTTATGATAGACTATAATATAATTGAAATTTTTATTGGAGGCATAGTGAGTAATGTATTTAATGAAAGATATTACCCGTGATGGTAACCCTGTTTTGCGCAAACGGGCAGCTGAGGTCTCGTTTCCCCTCTCTGATGAGGACCAACAGTTAGCTAAAGAAATGATGAAATACTTAGAGGTCAGTCAAGACCCTGAATTATGCGAAAAATATAAATTACGGGCGGGGGTCGGCCTTGCTGCCCCACAAGTTGGCGTTTCCAAGCAAATGGCAGCCGTGCTAGTCCCTTCCCCTGACGAAGATGGTGAACCATTATTTAAGGACGTCATCATTAACCCAGTTATCGTTAGCGAATCAGTTCAGTATGGAGCTTTAACAGAAGGAGAAGGATGCCTTTCTGTTGATAAAGATGTTCCCGGATATGTGCCGCGTCACGATCGGATTACCCTCCGTTACCAAGATGTTAACGGTAAAACACATAAAGTACGCTTGAAGCATTATCCAGCAATTGTTTGTCAACATGAAATCGATCACTTACATGGCGTCCTTTTCTACGACCATATTAATAAAGAAAATCCATTTGAAGCTCCTGCTGATACTGTTATGATTAGCTAAAATACTTCAGAGATTAAAAAACGGCGGCTAGAATTTACTAGTCGTCGTTTTCACTTACTATCATGCTTTAATCGTTTTAAATCATCAATATATTCAACAGTCGCTTCATTGACTAAGTAGGCAACATCAATATGCAAGATTCCTTCGTATGTCCACCAGTCAGTAATCACAAATGCCTTGGCTGCTTTTGGTGCTATTTGGAGCTGATGCTGCTTAGCGTATTCGTCTAATCTTGTTGCTAATTTTTCTTCGGTAAAATCATCAAGACTAATTCCCGCTTTTCGGTAATCAAAATGATATTCAAATGCTAAGACACCTTTCCCCCATACATCCGCAACAATCTGAGATGAAAGCGTCCGTTCCCACGATAGTAATGACTTTAAACAATCATTTACTGCAAAATCCGTTACTTCTTGCGCCTTGTTTCGCACCATCATCGTTGCACGATTGATGAGCAGCCGGTGGATCGCTAAATAAAGGATAATAACGATTACTGCCGCTAAGATGCATATAAAAAATAGGCCCATATCCAACACCTCTTTGCCCTTTACCTTTATTTAATAATACCATGTTAGGAAAATTTAGGACACTTTAGATCATATGTGATAGAATAAATAGAGTAAATTACTGCATAATATCTTTAATTAAGGAGTTTTTAACAGTATGACTTTTAAAGTATACTACCAAGCTGACAAGACTAAGCGTCCAGTTCGCGAAAATACCCAATCATTATACCTTGAAGCTGATTCTGAAGCTCAGGCACTCTTAATGGTTGAACAAAACACTGATTATAACATCGAATTTGTAGAACAACTTGATGATAAAGCTCTTGCTTACGAAAAGCAGAACCCTAACTTTAAGTTGACGACGTTTTAATCTTTAATCATTAACAGAGGCTGAGAAAATTTCTTTTTCCTCAGCCTCATTTTTTGCTTTTTAGCATTTTACAAGGAGGAACATTGATGAACTATTCAATCATCCTCAACCGTCACGCTGGTAATGGCAATGCTGAAAAGGCATGGTCCACAATTAAGCCATATTTAGACCAGCAACAAATTGATTATCATTTTGAAACTACTAAATACCCCAACCATGGCGAATACCTTGCTAAGCAAATTGCCCAGTCTCATTCAGCCGAATCAACAGTTGTAATTGCAATTGGCGGTGATGGAACACTCCACCAAGTTGTCAATGGCTTAATGAAGGCTGCCAAACACCTAGGAAAGACACCGCTTGCAGTTGGCTACATTCCGGCTGGTACTGGCAATGATTTTGCCCGGGGCTATGGCATCTCCTTACATCCCCACACAGCATTAAACCAGATCTTAACTGCTGACAAACCACAAATGATCAATATCGGTCATTATCATGAAGCTATTCGGGGAGAAGATGGGTATTTCCTAAATAACATTGGTATCGGCTTTGATGCTGCTATTGTTAGTCGTGCAAACACTTTTAAGATACGGCATAAAAAGAACCACATCGGGCGCTTTACTTACTTACAAAAAGCTTTAGGGGTCATGTATGACCAAGAACCATTTGCAATAATGATTCAATGTGGGCATGAGCGTTTTATTTTCCCTAAGGCTTATATTGCAATTGCAAGTAACCACCCATTTATTGGTGGCGGTTTCCGAGTGGCTCCCCACGCCTCTCTTGCAAAGCCATCATTTGAACTAGTGGTCGCCGAACGTAAAAACTGGCCTATGACAACTTGGCAACTGCTCCAGTTAGCTCGGGGAAAACTAGACCAGTCAAAATTTGCACATCACTTTCAAGGAGATAATCTTCATATTACGACCACCTCACTAGAGTTTAGTCAGACGGATGGGGAAGAAATGGGCAATCGTTTTATTGATATCGCCCTTGATGTTACACAATACCCTATTTGGCAAACAAGAGAATCATAAAAAGGTTGATAATAAGCAACTTAGGATATTTGCTTATTATCAACCTTTATTTTTTATTAAAATTAAACTAATCTTCTGAAGCTTCCATCGCTTCTAAAATAATCCGCAATTGACTGCACTCTTCACGTAAAGATTGCATCTCTTCACCATGTTGTGGTTGAATCGTAACAGTCTGCGACCCCGTACTTGTCTGGGCTTCATGCTTACATAGGTCATCCAACCGTGATTGAGCACGATACAAGTCTTCTTCAATTTCATGTTTGTTACTCATATTTAACACTCCCCAATAAATGTGAAATATTTTAGAGCAATACTGGAATTGCAATACAAGTAAGATAACACGGACAGCCACAAATGTTAACCCTTTTTTAGTTACATCTTTGTTACCATCTCATGAAAAAGCTCTCATAAATCTATTTGAATTATTTAACCGTCCCAGCAAAGCTAGGGTTAAAGTATGGACTAATCGTATAAGTAGCAACATTAGTCCCTGGCTTAGCAGCAGCAACGTATTGGTTATTACCAGTGTAAATAGCCGTGTGGTAAGTTGAACCATGGTTACCCCAGAATAAAAGATCACCTGGTTTAGCTTGGCTAACTGGGTGTTGGTCAACGCAGTTCTCTAGTGCGCCAGTGTAATGTGGTAATTGCTTACCTTCTGCATTAGCGTAAACATACTTGACCAATCCAGAACAATCCATTCCGCTTAAGTTTTCGCCACCCCATACATATGGCACGCTATTAGAGTTAGCAATCTTAGTAGCAAGACTAACTACTGAACCATGTTGCAAATCTTGGCTAGCATTTGTTGCTGGCTGGCTAGCTGGTGCTTGTTGCGGTTGTGCCTGAGAAGCTACAGCTGATTGTTGAACCGAGCTCTGTGGAGTAGTGTTAACTTGTGAAGCTAGCACCGTTTGGGCTTGTGGAGCTTGACTCGCTACCGGTGCTGTTTGAACAAACGATTGGCTATATAGTGTAGCAGAATTGTTGCTTACGCTAGCTTGACTTGTATTATTTGCCAATGCAACCGTATTAGCAGCAGATTGAGTACGATACTGAACAGTCGTTGGTGCAGTTGATTGTGATGCAGCAGCATTATTAGTTGCGGAAACGACTGGCGCTGTTGAAGCCATGGCACTTGATCCAGCAGCAACAACAGTCGAAGCAGCTGTTGTGCTCTGCGTGTCAGTTGCTGATACAGGAGCAGCAGCACTAGTTGAGTTAGCCGTTGTAACCGGACTAGTTTGACTAGCAGCATTAACTGATGAAGCCGCAGGTGTCTGGGCAGTAGTAGTTGCCGCTTGCGAGCTTGCTTGTTGACTTGCAACAGCTGATTGCGGCGTAACAACAGGAACAGCACTAACAACAGGTTGAGCTGTCGTTGCAACAGGTGATTGTTGTACAGGTGCTGTTGCAGTATTTGCTACCGGACCTGTGACACTAAGTTGTTGACCAATGTAAAGCGAGTCTGAAGAAGTCAAATTATTCCAAGACATTAATTGGTTAACAGAGATGTTGTAACGATCAGCAATTGAGCTTAACGTATCACCTGGTCGAACTGTATAGCTGCCGTCAACGTTAAGGTCTGCACTAGCATCATGTTGTGGTGCTGGCAGGGTTAACTGCTGACCAACAGTAATTAAGTCAACACTATCGCTTAGTTTTTTAACTGATGGGTTTGCTTGCTCTAATGCACTAACTGATAGGCCATGTTGTTTTGCAAGCCCCCACATCGTATCGCCCGCTTTGACTGTTAATTGTTCGGCATTAACAGCTTGCGTTGATACCGCTAATAAGCTAAGAGCACTAACTGCTCCGGTAACGACCCCGCGAGATCGATGATTAGTTGAATGATGTGCTTTTTTTACCATATAAATAAAACACCCTCCCAAAATAAATCCTCAAAATAAACAAACAATAATAAATAGTGAAATACACAATTCTAACTTTAACATTATTTTTCAAATGAGTATAGCAATAGTTAGGAGGTTCTTAATAATCGTTACTATTTCTTAAAAAACAAATAAGAAAGGTTGCTACAATAAGCTTTACTCTATCATTTCATTTTTAACGCGATCCATTCGCATAACCAATAATAGCTCAATGATGGTAATAATACTCATGATTAAAACCGAGTACCGACTAGTAGTTAAAAATACGATGATCGCTAAAATACATAATAGCCAGTTTAACCATCGTTCTTGGCGAACTACTTTTATGAAATCCTTAGTAACCTTATCCGGACGCTGACTGGCTAAAAAACCTAGCTGACTATGCAGCCGATTTTCCCAAATTACTAAGCCTAAAAAGGCAATTGAAATAATAAAGGTTATTAAACTATTCATCATTACCCTCACGATCATCGGGATGAATCGTCTTATTATTTGCTTGCGATTCATTATAACGGGCTGATAAAATCTGCTGATATTTTTCCATAATCACTTTGTCAATTGGCGTATCATTGAGCGTTGGATACTTTTCCTTTATCTTATCTAAAACCTCATCTGAAAAATCATAAACAGTCTTTACTTCCTTTTCCCCATTCAAAAAGGCCATGGTTTCATCATAATCAAGGGTGATGAGGTCGCGTTGGGTCCGGTCAGCATCAGGCTGGTGAAGGACATCGGGATCATTTTTCAAGTCTTCGCGAAAGCCATTTTCATCATATTGGTAATTATCTTCTGTCATTAAATAAACTCCCTCATTATTATTTCTTATTAAACTTAGACGGTCTTTACCATATTATACCAGGTCTCATTGGCATGACTAGATGGCGAGATGCCCGCTTCGCTAAAGCCATTAGCTTCATAAAAAGGAATGTTTTTGGCTAATGAGTCCAGAATGATACTTTGACAATGGTGATTACGTGCGAGTCCAGCAAAAGCTCCTAACAGCTGACTACCGATACCTTGCCCTCGAAAAATCGGTGCCACTGCAATTGACAATACCAATAGGTAGTCGCCAGTTGGTAAATTAGGCTCAACATGTTGATAATATTTATCATCAATTATTGGAGTGGTCGTTACCGGTCCAACAATAAAACCAACCACTTGTGCCTTTTCTTTAGCAACCAAAAAAGTATCAGGAATATTGGCAATCCGATTAATAAATGCTGCCTTGCTTCCTGCTTCCGCTGGGTTAAAACCTGCTTGCTCAATTTCCAAAATTGCTGGTAAATCCGCTATCGTAACATGTTCAATTTTCATCTTGCATCTCCTTAATAAGTAAAAAAGACTATTATCGCTGTCACAGCTACCATAGTCTCTTTGCATAAATTTTCTAAATTAACCCATTTGCAACTAACCGTTCTGCATTTTCAACCGTATTCCAAGCGGCCCCCTTTAGTAAGTTATCAGCAACCACCCACATGTTAAAGGAACCTGGATTTTCTTCATCAGCACGGAGCCGGCCAACGAAAGTATCACGCTTACCAACGGCATTAATTGGTTGAGGATAAATTTGGTGCGCTGGATCATCTTGAAGAACTACTCCTGGAGCATTCTGCAAGACTTCCCGCAACTGGTCAACCGTAACTGACGGATCATCAACAGTAAAGTAGACGGACTCCCCATGAGCAATCGGGACTGGTACCCGGACACAAGTTGCAGTCACCTTAATCTCCTTGGCGTTCATATCATTTAACATAATCTTCTTTGTTTCATGGATCATTTTCCATTCTTCGTGGGAATAGCCGTCATCTTCAAAGACATCAATTTGCGGCAAAAGGTTAAAAGCAAGCGGATAATGCTTCTTATCACCCTTTGTTGGTAAAATATTAGCATCAGCTTGTATATCCTTACCATCAAGATAGTCTTGCGCTTCTTGACGTAATTCATTCAGTGCTGATTGCCCAGCACCCGATGCGGCTTGATAAGTAGAAACGATAATTTGGTTTAACCCGAAAGCTTGCCGAATCGGCTCCAAAGCAACCACCATTTGAATCGTCGAACAATTAGGGTTAGCAACAATCCCATGGTGATTCTTCAATGCTTCTTCATTTACTTCTGGAACCACCAATGGTACATCAGGCTCCATCCGAAAGGCACTCGTATTGTCAACACAAACTGCCCCCCGCTTTACTGCTTCAGGAAGGAACTTCTTAGATACTGAACCACCAGCAGATGATAGGACGATATCAACCCCATCAAATGATTCTGGCGTTGTTTCTTCAACTGTAACAGGTTCGCCGTTAAAAGCGAGCACTTTCCCCGCAGACTTGGCAGAAGCTAGAAGTTTAACACTCTTGACCGGAATTGTTGATTGTTCTAGCTGTTGAATCATCCGCGTACCGACCGCCCCAGTAGCACCTAATATTGCGACATTATATTCCTTACTCATCTTAGTTCCTTCTTTCAACCTACTCTAAATTCTTCATAAAATTTTGTAAACGTTCAATTGCAGTATCAATCACTGCATCAGCTGCAGCATACGACAAGCGAATGTGCCCTTCACCACCAGGGCCAAACGCATTGCCAGGAATTACTCCTACTTTTGCTTCATGAGCAACTTTCCGGGCAAATGCCATATCGTCATCGCCAAATTGTGCTGGAATCTTAGCAAAAATGTAGAATGCCCCATCAGGTAAAGCAATTTCAAAGCCCATTTTCCGCATTGCATTAGCAAGCTTATCTCGGCGCTGACGGTACTCCTGCTTAAATACTTGGGGGTCATCACTACCATTTTCCAACGCCTCAATTGCCGCTGCTTGGGCGGTATCATTGGGCGCTGTTACCATAAACGAATGCATCTTAGACATTGTTGCAATAAAGTCAGCTGGGCCCGCAACATATCCTAACCGGTATCCTGTCATCGCATGTGATTTTGATAAACCGCTAATCAGTACGGTCTGCTCTGGTAAAAGGGTTGCCAGCGAGTGGAATGGCTGATCATACATTAATGAGCTATAAATTTCATCAACAATCGCATAAAGATGGTGTTTCTGAATTACCTTGGCGAGCGCTTCTAATTCCTCTTTGCGATAAGATCGTCCAGTCGGGTTGTTAGGATAGTTAAGCAACACCGCTTTGACAGCTGTTCCTTCCTTTTTTAATACTTCTTCCAGCCGCTCCGCTGAGAGTAAAAATCCCTCGTCAGATGTATCAACCTTGACTGGCTCAGCACCGGTTAAAGATACGCTTGGAAAATAAAGTGAAAATGCTGGAGTCGGGATAATTACCTTATCACCGGGGTTTAGCATTGCAAAGGTTGTCGCGGTCACTGCTTCGGTTGCGCCAACCGTTACCACAATTTCAGTTGCGGGATCATAGTGAACATGGCGGCTGCGTTCCAGGTCTTTACTAATTGCTTGGCGCAGTTCAATCTTACCCTTACTAGCAGAATAGTGGGAATCATCATCTTTAATACTGTTAATCGCTGCTTCTTTAACATGTTCAGGCACCGCAAAATCTGGTTCACCAAGCGTTAGCTTCACTAATCCAGGAATTGCTGAAATTTCCTCATCAAATGCCCGGATCTGTGCTGGTGGAACAGCAGCGAGACGGCTGTTAACTACTGTCGATAATTCAGCTTGTAATTTTGGCATTTTTTCACTTCCTATAGAATATTTTCAAGTCCAATCACGAGTTCAGACAGTTGATCGACCTTTTCTAAAGCAACCTTGACACCGTTCATAAATGATTGACGGTCAAATGAGTCTTGGCGAATTGTTAATGCTTCACCATCGCCCCCAAAAAGAACTTGTTCATGAGCGATATATCCTGGTAAACGAACCGCATGAATCTTGATTCCATGATAGTCACCACCACGGGCTCCTGGAAGGCTTTCCGTTTCGGCAGGATTGGTTTCATGTGCCGGTCGAACTTGATCGATTAATTTAGCCGTACTTAAGGCTGTCCCAGACGGTGCATCTTTCTTATCTCCATGGTGCATTTCGATAATTTCAACATCAGGGAAATACTTTGCCGCTTCTTGCGCAAATTTCATCAAGAGGACTGCTGACATGCCAAAATTAGCAGCTATTAAACCACCAACACGTTTCTCGCGGCTCAGTTGGGTCAACTCAGCTTGTTGATCATCAGTCAGCCCGGTTGTCCCAACAATTGGCTTCATCCCATGTTCCAAAGCATATTTTACATCTGCATAAACCGCATTTGGCAATGTAAAATCAATCCAAATATCAGCAACATTATCGTCAATTTCAGCTAGTTGCTGGTAAGTTTTTACTTCAGCAGCTAAGTGATAGTCAGCTTTATTTTCAGTGGTTAAGTGTGGTGCAAGGGCGGCTGTAATTTCAAATCCGTCTAACGAATTAACAAGGTCAACAGCTTTTTGGCCCATTGCCCCCGTGGCGCCGGCAATTAATACTTTTTTCATCATTTATTCCCCCAAGTTTAGCGGTAAGTTTTGCGTAGTTAACGAATTAACGGGCAGTGATAAGGCTGCTTCTAGTTCTCGCTTTTCATCTTCATTTAACGGAAGAATTGGTAATCGACAACCTCCTGCTTGGAAGCCTTGGGCGTTTAACACGGCCTTAACTGGCGAAGGTGATGGGAACATAAAGAGCGCTGCCATCCGTGGCGTTAACCATCGTTGCAACTTACCAGCTGTTTGATAGTCACCGCGGTAAAGGGCATCGTACATTTGCCGCATCTGGTCGACATAGTTATGGGAAGCAACTGAAATAACACCATTAGCACCTAATACCCGTGCAGTGAGCGCTTGGGCATCTTCCCCCGTAAAGACCGCAAAGTTAGGGTCGCGGTGGTCAACGATATATTCTAATTCTTCAAGAGCCGCACACTGCTTGACAGCAACAATGTTTGGATGGTGAGATAATTTAACAACTGTTTCCTGCGCCATCTTGACACCAGTTCGTCCTGGAATGTTATACATAATTACTGGAAGGTTTACATTATCAGCAATCGTTGTAAAGTGGGCCACCATCCCCCGTTGGTTAGGTTTGTTATATGGTGGTACTACCACTAACGCATAGTCAATTCCATTAATTTGCGCAACTTCATTAGTAAAAGCAATGGTTTCTTCAGGATTATTACTTCCTGTCCCAGCAATAACGGGAACCCGGCCATGAACTATTTCACCAAAACGTTGGTAAAGTTCGATTTTTTCGTCATGGGTCAGTTCCGGAGTTTCACCAGTGGTTCCGCCAATTACAAAACCATTGCTACCATGTTCAATTAAATAATTCGCTAAGCGTTCAAGGCTGGCAAAATCAATCTTTCCTTCGTCATCAAAGGGGGTCACGATTGCTGTCATTAAGTCTGCATTTTCTAATGTTGTCATTTTATTTCCTCCATTACTACCCAATTACTGCATCCGATATTCTAAAAAGCCGGTAATTGCATCCACGCCGCGTTTGATTGCTGCCTCATTAGGGGTCAAGGTCGCCGAATGTAATTGTGAATCATCATCAACACCCAGCCAAAACATTGTTCCCGGAAACTTTGCTAAAAGGTAACCAAAGTCTTCACCAGTCATTGCTGGTTGAGTTTCAATAAAGTTAACAGTCGGTGTCTTTTCCATATATTGGATAAA
This sequence comes from Limosilactobacillus walteri, assembly GCF_014830205.1. Classification (NCBI taxonomy): domain Bacteria; kingdom Bacillati; phylum Bacillota; class Bacilli; order Lactobacillales; family Lactobacillaceae; genus Limosilactobacillus; species Limosilactobacillus walteri. Next base: position 38,259 of record NZ_QORN01000007.1, on the reverse strand, counting down.
TCTTTTTGTTAATTCAGGGTTATTTTCAACTGGCCAATAACCGCCCTGGTTGAGTTCCAAGTTGACATCCATATTAAAGCTGCGACCAATTCCTGCACAAAGGTCGCTTAAACGCTGGTCAATCGTCTCAATCATTGTCTGTGTCAACCCGCGAATTGTTCCTTCAATTCGGGTATGTCCAGCAATTACATTACGAATTGTTCCACCATCGATTTTTCCCAACGTGATTACCCCGCTTTGAATCGGGTCAATACTTCGTGAAATAACAGTTTGCACCTGTAAAATTAAGGAAGCAGCGGCAACAACAGTATCATTGGCATCTTGAGGATAAGCTGCATGACCACCCTTACCATTGAGGTCAATATTAACTTCCGTGGTTCCCGCAAATAGGGTTCCCATACGGCAGCCAATTGCCCCCGCTGGTAGGTCAGGATTATCATGCAAACCATAAAATTCATCAGGACGCCATTTCCCGGTAAATAAACCTAATTCATATGCTCGCTTCCCCCCATTCTCACTTTCTTCAGCTGGTTGAAAGAAGAACAGCAGGTTATCTTGGGGCTGGTGTTCACTAAAGTAATTCAATACTCCCAGTGCTACTGTCATATGAATATCATGACCACAAGCATGCATAACTCCAGGGTGAGTTGAAGCGTATGGCAGGCCAGTTTGCTCTTCTACTGGTAAAGCATCAATATCGGTCCGATAACCAATGGTTCGTTGGGGACGTTGCCCATGCACAAGTACCATTAAGGCCGTTGGTAATTCTTCAGGTGTCTGGACTTCTAAGAATTCTTGATTAAAGTTAGCAATCGTTTCTTCTAAATACTTGTGAGTTGCAAATTCATGAAGGGCTAATTCAGGAATTTGATGGAGGTGTCGCCGGATGGTAATTAATTCTGCTTCTGTTAACATACCCATCACTCCTATAGCTTCCGCAAATCGTCTTCTAATTCAGTTTTACCGGCAGTCTGATCATCAACATTCTTAATAAATTTAGCCGGAACCCCAGCAACCATCGTATGGGGAGCTACATCATGGGTAACAATGGCACCTGCCGCAATAACTGCGCCCTCACCTACATGGACTCCTTCAATCACAACTGCATTCGCACCAATCATGACATTATCATCAATCCGGACTGGTTCCGCTGAGGCTGGTTCGACCACCCCGGCAAGCACTGTTCCAGCACCAATGTGACAATGACGGCCAACAATTGCCCGACCGCCAAGGACAGCGCCCATATCGATCATCGAATCAGCTCCAATTTCGGCACCAATATTAATCGTTGCTCCCATCATGATTACAGCATTGTCGCCGATTAAAACCTTATCCCGGATAATGGCTCCTGGCTCAATCCGTGCATTAATATTTTTAAGGTCAAGCAACGGAACGGCGGAATTACGCGCATCGTTTTCAACGTGGTAGGATTCAATTGCTGTTGTCTCCTTCTGCAAGAACGGCTCAATAATAGTCCAATCCCCAAAGAGAACACCAGTATGCTGTTCAACAAATGCTTCCACCTCTTGAGGAAATTCGAGTCCTGCTAAATCCCCCTTGATGTATACCTTTACCGGAGTCTTCTTGGGAGCGTTACTAATGTAGTTAATAATTGCTTGTGCATCTAATTCTGCCATGTTATTTACCTCTTTCTTCCTTTATATATGCCTTTTTATTGTTGGTAGGGTTCATCCAAGCGGATTAAGTCTTCCAATGTTTCCCGCTTAATTACCACTTGCGCTTTGTCATTCTCCGCAAAGACTACTGCTGGTCGTGGATTTCGATTATAGTTAGAAGCCATTGAATAGCCATAAGCACCAGTATCAAGCATTGCTAGGACATCCCCTGGCTTGGTTGCCGGTAGCGCTTGATCTTGGCTTAAAATATCACCAGATTCACAATATTTTCCGGCTAAGCGAACATGTTCAATTGTTTTAGCTTGCGGGTCACGAGCAAGAACCGTTTCATATTGGGCCTCATATAAAGCAGGCCGAATATTATCACCCATTCCGCCATCAACCGTTACATACGGCTTCAAGCCTGGAACATCTTTACGGGAGCCAACTGTATATAGGTTATATCCTGCTGGTCCCGCAATTGAACGGCCTGGTTCAATCCAGATAGCCGGCATGGAAAGACCTGTTTGCTCAATCTCATTTTTGATTGCTTTGATAATTGCATCAACAAATTCTTCGGGCGCAAGGGGGTGATCATCCTTAACATAGCGAATTCCAAAGCCGCCCCCCACATTAATAACCTCTGCTTGGTAGGCAAACTTTTCTTGCCAGTGGGCAGCAACTTCAACTAATTTTTTAGCCACCCCCTCGAAACCTGCCAATTCAAAAATCTGTGAGCCGATGTGCGCATGAAGTCCTTTCATCTTCATGCGCGGATTAGCAAGAACCTTTGCTAGGGCTTCATCCGCCTGACCTGATTGAAGGTCAAAACCAAACTTGCTATCTACCTGACCAGTTTGAATATACTTATTAGTATGAGCGGAAATTCCTGGCGTAATCCGTAACATTACATTGATCGTAGCATTGCGCTCCTCTAAGACTGCTGCTAGTAAGTCAATCTCATGGAAATTATCAATCATAATTGTCCCCACGTGGTGATCGACCGCCATTACTAATTCTTCCCGCGACTTGTTATTTCCGTGAAAACTGACATTTGTCATTGGAAAACCGGCTTTAAGCGCGGTATATAATTCACCACCTGAAACTACATCAGCATGACCGCCTTCTGCTGCAACGACTTGATACATTGCAATCGCAGCAAATGCTTTGCTTGCATAGCTAACCGCATAATCAACATTATTTTCCTCGAACACCCGCTTAAATGCTCGAATTTGTTGGCGGATTTGCTGAACATCATATACAACAAGCGGCGTACCAAATTCTTGTGCAAGCTCTAACGCATCACACCCTCCAATCGTTAAGTGCCCGGCTGCATTTAGTTGTTGATCAGTTATTTGTTCATTCATTTATATTTCCTCCATGAAATGTACTACAAAGAGGTCGCATAAAAAAATCCACTGTCTGCGCAAACAAACAGTGGAATTCACTTATCCATTCTGATTTGTCGATAGCGCAACGCAGGCTCTTATTGTCCTGCGACAGTCCGTAGCTTATTCAACTACGCCCCAGCTACTTAATCGTGCCAAATTAAGCGCTTCGGCAACCTCCCTGTTCAACTAACCTTATCGTGTGGCAAACTAAATTAGTCTACTAGTGTCGGTTGCGCCTCTTCGATTTATACATAGCTTATAAGTCTTTTATGAGAATGTCAATAGGATTCATTAAATTCAAAAAACTTTTTTTAATTTATTAGATGTAAGAACCACCAATTTACTTTGTTTATAAACTAAAAAGGCTTGCAAGTCCCACGGAATATGTTAGAATTCGATTAAATTATTCAAGAGATACATTAGCAAGTCTAATTATCTTAAAGGAGTTTCAAACATGAAAGTTGTAAAGTTTGGTGGTAGCTCTCTGGCAAACGGGGAGGCCTTTGAAAACGCGATTAATATTATTTCAGCCGACCCCGAGCGACGGGTTATTGTTACCTCAGCCCCTGGAAAACGTTTTGCTGATGACATCAAAGTAACTGACTTACTAATCAAATATGCTAATACGGTGATAAAGGGTGATGATCCGCAAGCAATTGTGGATCAAATTTTTAGTCGTTATCAGGAGATTGCTGATTACTTTGACTTACCGAACGAAAAATTAGCTCCCTTAGCAAAACGGCTCCAGTCATTACCCGCCCATTCTTACCCTAATAATAATTACTTAATGGCTGCCTTTAAAGCCCATGGCGAACGTCTAAATGCCCAGTTAATGGCCATTATCTTAAATCATCGGGGTTATAAAGCACGGTTTGTAACCCCGAACGAGGCAGGAATCACTGTTACGGGAACCCCTAATAACGCAAGCGTAATTCCTGAAACTTACTCTGCATTAAGCCACTTTGCATATAGTAATACAGAGTTATTAATTTTCCCTGGTTTTTATGGCATAACTCTCGCTGGTCACATCGCAACCTTCTCGCGAGGAGGATCTGATATTACTGGTGCAATCTTAGCGCGTGGTCTCAATGCTTCAATTTATGAAAACTTTACTGATGTTGACGCAATCTACTCTGCTAACCCTCATGTCGTTGATCATCCTCAACCAATCGCAAAGATGACCTATCGCGAAATGAGAGAATTATCATATGCGGGGTTCTCGGTCTTTCATGATGAAGCCCTGATCCCAGCAATCCAAGGCAATATTCCAATTAACGTTCGTAATACTAACGATCCCGACAAGCCAGGCACAATGATCGTCCCAGATAAGGACTTTCAACCGAGTGATATTGTAACTGGGGTCGTTAGCGGCAAACACTTTGCCGCCCTCTATCTTCATAAATATCTTCTTAACAAACAGGCAGGTTTTACCCTTCGTATTCTGGAAATTTTAGCTAAACATGATGTATCATATGAACATATGCCATCGGGGATTGATGATATTACAATTATCCTTGATCGAAACGCAATCGATGACCAGTTGGTTGATATAATCTGTAACGAAATTCAAGAAGAAGTTAACCCTGACTGCTTAGAATGGATTGATAATTATGCCATCACAATGGTTGTCGGTGAAGGAATGCGTGACCGAACTGGCGTAATCGATGATATTTTAATGCCACTAGCGGAGAAAAATATTGCGGTTCCAATGATTAATCAAGGTGCATCCCGTATTGCTATTATGATTGGGACCTATGATGAAGATGCTGACGATGCAGTTCGAGCAATTTACCACCGCTTTTTTGTAAATTAGGAGGAAACTAATGGCACAATTATTGAAAGTACATGGATCACAAAATTCATTCTTTATTTTGGATCAGACTAAACTCCAACAGCCACTATCCGATGAAGAATTAGTTGCTTTTACTAAAAAGATTACCGACCCGCAAAATAATATTCTCGACGGTGCAGACGGTGTTCTGGTCGTCAATAAACCGGTTCGTGCTGGTGCGGCTGCTCAAATGCGCATAATTAACGCTGATGGGAGTGAGGCCTCAATGTGTGGAAATGGCTTGCGGACAGTAGCGCGGTATGTTGCTGAACGTGATAGCCTAACTGATTTTAAGGTTGACACAATGAACGCAAGTCTCCATGTACGAAAACATGAGGCATTAGCTCCCGGAGTTCCCGCATTTGCCGTGGAAATTTCCCCGGTACGTTTTGAAAAAGATGCCCTCCCATATAACAATTTAGGTCATGATCGATTGTTAGACACCCCTGTCCCTGAACTATTACCGGGTTTACGATTCTCAGCCCTTGCGGTTCCTAACCCCCACCTAATTAGTTTTGTTAGCAAGGAAGAATTAAATGGTCCCGACCTTGGCGAATTAGGGGCACGCTTAAATAGCGACAACCCTTATTTCAGTGACGGAGTTAACGTTAACTTTGGTCATGTTCTTGGTCACAATGCCCTTTTTGTCAAGACCTTTGAACGAGGTGTTGGTTTTACTAATGCCTGTGGTACAGGAATGTCTGCTACCAGTCTTGCGTTTGCCCTTGTTAAGCCAAACATGGTTACCTTTAATGAACCAATCAGTGTTTATAACCCTGGCGGAATGGTCAAGACAATTCTCCATCATAATGCTGGCGAATACTGGATTGAATTAATCGGTAATGCTACTTTTACCCACAAACTTGAAATTAGTGAAGATGACCTTCATCAGGCTAATCTTGATATTACTAATACAGCAGAAACTAATGAACAACAAGCATACAATGACTTTGTCAACAATTTGCCAATTCTAGAACTATAAATAGGGTTGTTCTGTTCTTCTAATTAGAATATAAATAGGGCGTCAAAGCTCGGAAATCCGAACTTTGACACCCTATTTGCTTTTCCAATAAAACTAAGAAAAATACGGATAGATAATATCACGCAGTTTTTTGCTTATTTACGATTAAATAACGTATCAATTGATTGATTATTATGCACCCGCACGATCGCTTCTCCTAGCAAATCATCAACTGAGAGCTGAACTAACTTTGAAAATTGCTTTTCTTTTGGTAAATGAATCGTATCGGTTACAATCATCTTTTCTAATGCGGAATTTTCTAAAGTATTAACTGCATCTGCTGATAGTACCGGATGGGTAGCAACGCCGTAAATCTTACCCGCACCAAACTTCTTTAGTGCTTCCGCAGAGAGCTTCATCCGAATACCAGTATCAACAATGTCATCCACGATAATCGCAGTCTTATCCTTTACATCACCAATAACATATTCCGGCACTTCTTGATCTACCCGCTCACGAACTTCATCATTACGATTATCAATAATTGCAATCGAAGCCTTAATTCGTTCCGCAAATTTACGTGCTAAATTTACACCTGCGTGGTCCGGGGCCACCACCACAATATCATCCCCTAAGTTTTGATCTTCAATGTACTTAGTAAACAAACTTGTTGCTTGTAAGTGGTCGACCGGAATATCAAAGAAACCTTGAACTTGAGGAGCATGTAAATCAATTGTTATTAATCGATTAATTTGATCCATCTCAAGAAGGTTAGCAATTAGCTTAGCAGTAATTGGTTCCCGACTACGAGCTTTACGGTCTTGACGGGCGTAACCATAATAAGGCATTACCACGTTGATCTTAGCAGCACTTGCACGACGTAGTGCATCAACCATAATCAATAATTCCATCAAATTAGTATTAACAGGATCTGAAACGGACTGAATCACATACACTTCGCACCCACGAACACTCTCATCGATAGTAATCTTAATCTCACCATCAGCAAAATGGCTAATCGACGCCTGACTTAATGGAATTCCTACTCGTTTAGCAATCTGGTCAGCTAGTTGCGGATTTGAATTTAATGAAAATAGACGCACATTATCGGCATTTTTAATCTGGGTCATTTTTGTACTCCTTTAAAGTTCGACAATAATCATAACTATTATGACAACAAATGCTCATTCAATCAAGTATTATTTGACTTGATGAAAACTTTGCAAACTAATATTTTCCATTCCAATGAGCGGGTCAATTTTATTTGAATTAATTAGCTCAGCAGTCAAAATATACTGACGAGGAGTAGTCGGCTGGGCTGGTGGTTCTGAAGTCTTTGCAAATTCATTATTGTTGGCTTCCGTTAAATCATTTGATAATAATTCTTTATCCTGTTCAAGCGGCGTGGTTAACTCATTGTGCCGCGCCCAAACCCTATTAAGGCGATCTACTAAGGATGTATTACGGTTAACAGCTTCATTTTTTACACTCGTCACTACCGCATACGGCTCGCCAATTAAGACTAATTTTTCTGCTGCTCGGGTGATTGCCGTGTACAGCAGATTACGTTGAAGCATCCGGCTAAACTGCTGTACAATCGGCAAGAGAACCATTTTAAATTGGCTTCCCTGAGCCTTATGAATAGAAATACAATATGCTAACCGTAATTGGTTCCACTCCATCCGACTATATGAAACTTCATTGCCGTCATAATCAACGGTGATCGATTCATTACGTTTTCCGCCTATTTTATTACTCTCAATTGCCGTAATTCGGCCAATATCACCATTAAAAATATTTTTTTCAGGAACATTTACTAGTTGCAAAACCTTATCACCAACACGGAAAATTTGCCCGCGAAAATCAACCTCTTGCTTCCCGGTAGCGGGTGGATTATAAGCTTGCTGGGCAAGTTCGTTCAGGCGGTCAATCCCTGCTTGACCACGGTACATTGGTGCCAGAATTTGAATATCATTTGCCGAATAGTCTCGTTTTTTTGATAAATCAATAATTTGCTGGACAACGCTTGGCACTTGGTTTGCATGACAGGAAATAAACGACCGGTCTGCCAATTTATTAGTCAGATCTGGCGGTAGGTTCCCCTGTTTAATTGCATGGGCTAACGGAATTATCGTTGAGTCAGCAGACTGACGGTGGATATTAGTTAACTCGACTTTTGGTAATTCGGCAAAATCAAGTAAATCATGAAAAACCTGTCCTGGGCCTACTGAAGGTAGCTGATCCTTATCACCAACTAGGACAACATGCATAGATGTTGGAACTGCCTGAATTAACGTCTTGAACAACAGCGTATCAACCATTGACATTTCATCAATAATTAACAGCGATCCTTCTAAATCCCGACCATTAAGATCAGTCGGCATCTCCCGTCCGTTGAGACCTAAGAGCCGGTGAATCGTACTTGCTGGAAGATCAGTTGCTTCACTCATTCTTTTAGCTGCCCGGCCAGTTGGGGCTGCTAGCAGCACGGGAAAAGCTTTCTCTTTATACTCATCAACGTCAAGGGATATATTATGGATTTTAGCATAGCTAGCTACAATTCCCTTAATAATCGTTGTCTTTCCCGTCCCCGGTCCCCCTGTTAATAACATGACCTTACTAGTCAAAGCCATTTTGATTGCTTCTTTTTGAATTTTATCATAGGTAATCCCCGACTGATCAGCAACCTTAGCAACTGTTTTTTCAACTGTTTCAGCTGGTAAGTTATCGGGTTCAACCGTCAACAACCGATGTAAATGGTCAGCAATCTGCCATTCAGCATTGTAGAGGGACGTGGGATAAACTTTTTTATCCGCATATCGGATTCCTTGATTTTTTTCTAATTCAACAATTCGGGCAGTCACGGCATCCGTTGACACTTGACCACCGCTTCCTTGTGCTAATAGCTGAATTGTTTGTTGAAGCAAGGGTCGGGTAGTTGTATAAGTATCCCCAGTTTCCATCGTTAAGTCATCAAGGGTTTGAACAATTGCGGCATCAATTCGCCGCGGATCATCTGCGGGAACTTCAAGCCGCTTGGCAACTTGATCAGCCCGCTTAAAACTTATTCCATCAATTTCTGTCGCAAGCTGGTAGGGATTTTCATTGATGATATGCAAAGTTTCTTCACCGTATTTATCAAAGATTGCACTACTAAGGTTAGCGCCAAAGCCTAAATCATTTAAACCAATGATAATCTGATCCATCCCTTGATTTGCACGAAGATTATCAATAAGCGAAGATTTAACTGCCTTTCGCAGCTTCAGTTTGTCAAGGACATGCGGATCAGCGATGATTTTATCAATAGCATCTGTTCCTAGTTCACTGACAATTTTTTCAGCAGTTTTCTTTCCAATTCCTTCAAACTGCTTACCAGACAGAAAGTCAATTAGGCCTTCCTTACTTGTAGGCCGGTTAACACTGTATGAAGTTGCTTGAAACTGCTGACCATACCGCGGGTGTTCAATTATTTTTCCCTCGAAACGGTATGTTTGATCATCGCTAAGTTCCCCGAGACTCCCCGTAACTGTAATCTCTGGTTCATGCCAGTCAAAGTTTGCTTCTTCAACGGAAACAATCAAAACCTTAAAAAATGAATCTGGGCTACTAAAAATTTCTGATTGGACTTGACCAATAAAAAAAGACGGCTCCGTTGGCGTCTTAAATAGGTCGATTTCTTCAGCCATAGAAGTCATCCTTTCTCGTTGCTAATCTTTATTTTGAGTTGCGCGAAGGGTCTTTTCAATATCATTTAACCGTTCCTCACTCTTATGATAATAGTTGAGATCTAGCTGCTTAGCTTGGGCAAGATAGTCTTTATAAGGCTCACCAAGTACCATTGCTACAATTCCTCGGTTAAATTGTGTATCAGCCCGGCCTGGGTGACGCTTTAAGATTACATCATAGTACTCCTTGGCTTTTTTAAATTCACCAAGCGCTAATAATGAGTCACCAATTACCTGATTGATTTCAGGATCATCTGCCCGTAGTTCATGAGCTGTTAGGCCGTACGCCACGGCCTGCTTATGTTGCCCCTTTTTCATGTAGCTTTGAGCCATCATTAAATAAGAATCAGCTTTGAGCTTAGGATCATCAATCTTATTGTAAAGTTTGATTGCTTCATTTACCTTGCCAACTTCATAATAAAGGTTGCCAAGCCCATAGTTTAAGAGGTTCATCGCGGTCTGATCGCCCTTTGCTTCAAAAATACCAAGAGCTTTCATGAACAGTTCTTCTGCTTGTTGATAATCATTTAACCGTGTCAGCAAAGAACCAAGATCATAGTAATTGTTAACTCGATCTGGGTGTTCATCAATTGCTTCTACTAACTTGTGGACTAATTTTTCAGTCTCCTTTTTCTTTGGGTCACGAAAATCCGTCTTATCTGTCATTAATATCACCTCTTATATAGTATCAGTTGGATCAACCTTATTTTTATGAAGGTATGATGTATCATTCCATTTTTCAAGTTCAAAAGTTTTAGCATCATTAGTTGTTAAAATCGTCGTTGAAGTATTGCTCAAGCCGCCTCGATCTTTTAAGTGGGCAAGTGGCGTTCCAATTAAAGCATTGATGGCTGCGTTTAGTGCGGCACCATGAGAGACAATCAAAATATTACCTGCTGGATACTGCCGGCAAAATTCTTCAATTGCCGCGCGAAAACGAGCAATCACAGCAGCAAAACTCTCTCCTGCAACAAGCGATTCATCATACTTATCAGGATGATGACGAAAGTTTTTGAGAACTTCCGGCCATTTTGCTGCGACGTCTTCAAAATGCATCCCTTCCATTTTACCAAGGTTAAATTCTTTTAAGCGACTATCAATTGTCAATGGGATTTCTTGATTTAAGTGACTTAATAATGTCTGCGCAGTTACCTGGGCACGCTTTAATGGACTAGTGTATGCATGCACGAAAGGGACGCTTTGTAAAGAGTCTGCTAACAGCTCAATCTCACGATAACTGTTTTTTAATAGTGGCGAGTCTCCATTGGCACCCTGATAGCGAGACTCTAAATTCCATTGTGTTTTTCCATGCCGGATTAAGTAAACTTTTGTCATCTCTGTCGTTGCTCCTTTTATTTACTATCTTACCAGAGTTTGGGGCAATTGTTTATCACAGAATTATTAATTATGTATATTTAAGAAGGCAAAAGTTTTCAAATACTCTTGCCTTCTTAAATTTAAAATATGAATTAAACGTATTGAAGTTGCCGATCATGACTGTAAGCACGATCAATTATTGCGCTGCCAAGACATTCTGGTCCATCGTAAAAGACAACTGCTTGCCCTGGAGTAATCGCGCGGGCTGGATCGTCAAATTCAACTGTCACTTTTTTATCATCAGCAGCAAGGTGGACGGTCACCCCAACATCAGTCTGGCGGTAACGGAATTTTGCTGTACAGTGAAAATCACGACCGTAACGACTAACAACATCATCAACCCAATGGATATCACTTGCTTCAAGATGAGTAGCGTATAGGTGGTCATTGTGGTATCCCTGACCAACGTAAAGGACATTCTTGCTCATGTCTTTCCCAATTACAAACCAAGGCTCGTTGCTTTCTTTATTACCCCCAAGGCCAAGGCCGCGCCGTTGACCAATCGTATAATACATTAATCCCATATGGTGGCCAACAACTTTACCATCAAGGGTCTCCATATTTCCTGGTTGGGCTGGAATATACTGACTTAGGAATTCACGAAAATGGCCATCTTCACCAATAAAGCAAATACCAACTGAATCTTTCTTTTTTGCAGTAGCCAACCCGGCCTCTTCGGCAATTTGGCGAATCTCAGGCTTAGTATATCCCGCTAGTGGAAACATTACCTTATCAAGCTGTTTGTAATCAAGCTGACTTAAAAAGTAAGTTTGATCCTTATGCTGATCCTTAGCCCGCATTAAGTGCATTCGGCCATTTTCATCACGTTTAACATCAGCATAATGACCAGTGGCAACATAATCTGCCCCTAGTTGATTAGCATAATCGATAAACGCTTTAAACTTAATTTCTTTGTTACAAATAACGTCAGGATTAGGCGTCCGTCCCTTCTTATATTCAGCAATGAAATATTTGAAGACCCGGTCCCAATATTCCTTTTCAAAGTTAACGGAATAATATGGAATCCCAATCTTAGAAGCAACTTTTGCTACATCCTTGTAGTCTTCCGTGGCAGTACAAACGCCATTTTCGTCTGTATCGTCCCAATTTTTCATAAAAACGCCAACGACATCATATCCCTGGCGCTTTAAGAGCAAAGCAGTTACTGATGAATCAACACCACCGCTCATTCCAACTACAACACGTGTATGACTATTATCAGTCATGAATTATCACCATCATTTCGTATAGATTCTGGAATAATCTACGAGTGAAGGTCGCATGCATCCAGTGATAACCATTGTACCAAAGTATTATTACCCCTGCACGGTTTTTATTTAGTAAAAATTTGCCGGTCAACCATCTCATCTAAAATATAGTGATACTGTTGAACAAATTCAGCTGCTCGTTGATGATTAAAAATGTTAATCTTCCGTAAACCATTCCCAGATAGCGTCTCCATTTTAAATCCATTAAGATCGCCATTAATTAGGATTCTAATTCGTGCAACCGGTTTGAAAGGGTTATTAGTATCAAGACTGCCAAGATACTCATAGTTACCGCGTTTCGTCTGCTCAAAGCCAAGATCGAGCAAAGCATATTTTTTCACTGCAGGGCTTAGCGTATATTTATCCTTATCACCAGTAATTTGTACCGTCTTTGTAAAATCCATTTTAATCCTCTCCGTTAATCTGCTTTAGCTTTTGGGTCGTCTTAATAACCGTCTTAATTAATTGATCAATATCTTGCTCAGTATTTAACGCTCCAAAGCTAACACGAATAGATTCACTAATTCGCGGACTATCAGCGCCAAACATGGCAGTTAAAACATGAGAAGGCTCAATGCTTCCAGCTGTACAAGCGGAACCGCCAGAAACCGCAATACCTGCAAGATCAAGATCCGTTTGCATAACATAGGTTGAAATTCCCTTAAACCATAAGTTCAGTACATGCGTCTGATTAATTAAACCATTTACTGCAAAATCGATATTATTTTCTTCAAGTGCCCGCACAATCTTTTGTTTAAAATCGTAATAACGGTTACGACGTTCTTTTTTAACTGCCGATGTATTCAATTCTACCGCCTTGGCAAAAGCAGCAATCCCGGGAACATTCTCTGTTCCAGCACGGCGCTTTGTTTCCTGGTCGCCACCCTTAATAAAACTAGGGAAGCTTATGCCATCACGGCGGTATAAGAAGCCAATCATCTTCGGCCCGTTAATTTTATGGGCTGAAGTCGACAACATATCAATATGATCTGCCTTAACATCAATCGGCATTAACCCGTATGCTTGCACTGCATCGGTATGGAACCATGCCTGGTGATCTTTTAAAATCTCGCCGATTTCGTGAATCGGCATTTGGCTACCAACTTCATTATTTTCCATCATTATCGTAACAAGAATTGTATCGTCACGGAGAGCGGCCTTAAAATCATCAATTGAGATGTTACCATTTTCATCTACTGGTAAGTAAGTCACTTCAAAGCCATGCTCTGCTAAAAAGTGAAGCGGCTTGAGGACAGCTTCATGTTCAACCGCTGTAGTAATAATATGTTTACCAAGATTTTGCCGTTTAAAGGCGGTTTGGATAATCGCGGTATTATCACTTTCAGTTCCTCCACTGGTGAAAATAATCTCATTATCAGCAGCATTAATACTTTGCGCTATCACATGACGACTATCTTCCATCACCAATTTAGCATGCCGGCCAAATGAATACCCAGTTGAGGCATTGCCCCACGACTCTTTCATTTGCTTGATCATTTCATCAATTACCACTGGCGTCATTGGTGTTGTTGCCGCATTATCCAAATAAATCTCACTCACAAAACTTCATCCTTCCGTTTACTTATCTAAATCCGCAAAAAGCTGGAGCAGCATATTTGCAGAACGCTTACCAGCATCAATGATAAAGTCATCGAAGCTTACCCCGGCATCTTCATCACCAGTATCTGACATTGCTCGTACAACAACATAAGGGGTTTGATGGTCAGTTGCTACTTGACCAACCGCCGCTCCTTCCATTTCGCTTGATAGAGCATCTGGAAAGTGGTTTAAGATTTCTTCAATAGCAGCCGAACTAGCTATAAACTGGTCACCCGAGACAATTAAGCCCCGCTTAACATTTAATCCGGTCTTTTCACCAGCTTTTTCTAATGCAGTTCCCCATTGAGAGGAGGCTTTAAAGCGTGGTTCTTTCCCTGGTAACTGCCCATAACGATAATTAAATGCTGTTGCGTCAACATCGTGGTATGCTGTTTCAGTTGAAATAACAACATCCCCCACATGGAGACCTTCACCAATACCACCAGCAGATCCTGAATTAATTACTACATCTGCATCACAATCCGTAATTAAATGTTCGGTTGTGATTCCTGCTTCAACTTTGCCAATTCCCGATTCTACTAGGACTACTTCTTGATTGCTAATCTTACCAAATAAATAAGTTTTTCCGCCGATCTTCTTTTCTTGACGGTCCGCTAATTTTGCGGTTAATTCCTTAATTTCTTCTGGCATCGCACAAATAATTCCAAATCGCATAATTTTTCTCCTTTATCCAACATAAAATAGTATTAGGTAAACAATAATAATTGCTGCAACCAAGGCAATGATGGTTATATTTAAGCGCCTTTTTAAGCGATTCGTCTTTTCGACAACACTTTCTTCATGCCGTTGGTTAGCAGCCGCCTCCCGACTATAAGGCTGAGCAGACTCTTGACGCGGTTCTTGTACCGGTTGTTGTTCAGCTTCGCGTTGCTGCTGGCGATATTGACTCCGCGACATTCTTGATTGTTGTCCATCTTGAGGTTGTCTATTATCCACGTTTATTCATTCCTTGCCAATAATAAATTGCCATAATTGTCTTGGCATCTTCTATTTCACCAAGATCAATCATCTCTAATGCTTTCGGTAAAGTAACTTCACGTAAAGCTAAGCGTTCATCTTGGTCTTGGGGTAATTCATGAGTAACTCGTTTCAAACCGGTGGCTAAGTAAAGGGTCATATACTCATCCATGCACCCAATAGATGTATAAAACGAAGAAATCTTCTTTAAACTTGTTGCTTCGTATCGTGTTTCTTCATTCAATTCCCGTTTGGCTGCATGAACTGCATCATTAGCGTCACGTTGATCTAACTTTCCTGCCGGAATTTCTAAAGTTGTATTTGCAATTGGGGCCCGCCACTGCTTTTCAAGGATCATCTTGTTGTCATCCGTAAGCGCCAAGATTGCAATTGCTGGGGCATGGTGGACGATTTCCCGCTGTGCCTTTTTACCAGTAGGCGTCATAACTTGTTGGACTTCAATGTCAATCAAATGTCCATGAAAAACTGTCTTGCTACTTATTAGCCGTTCTGCAAAATCCATCTTATCTCCTCATTCTTTTCTTTATTTTAATACCCGTACATGGGCTGCTTGTGGTCCCTTTTGTCCCTGGACAATCACAAGCGAAACTTCTTCACCTGGATGAAGAATGCGATGTCTCGTTCCTTCGATTCCACTATAATGAACAAAAATCTCACCTTCATGGGGAACGGTAATAAAGCCCCATCCCTTTTGTTCATCAAAACTCTTTACTTTTCCTTTGAGCATTTCTACCAACTCCAAAATAAAATACCAAGCAACAAGCGTCACTTGGTATTTTACACCGCTTAAAAATAATTGTCATTTACCGGTTAACGAAAACCGCTAATTTTTAGATATTATTAGTTTTCCAAGCCCTCATCAACTGTTTCAGGGAAGTTTTCACGAACAATTGCTGCACACCGAGCACATAGTTCAGGATAAGCCGGATCGCTGCCAACATCTTCTTTAACCATTCGACAACGAGCACAGGTCTCGCCCTTTGCAGTTGTAACCTTAACAGCAACACCGTCATTATATTGATCAGCATCAGCTGGAACATCATCAGCCGAATGTTCATGAAGAGCAGAAACACCGAGTAGCAATTGAACATTTTCATTAAGACTATCAAGCAGTTGCTTTTGACTAGCCGTTAAGTAAAGGTCGACTTGAGCTTCAAGCGATTTACCAATCAATTTTGCATTCCGTGCTTCTTCAAGACTCTTGAGTACGTGTGACCGAATTTCCATAAATTCATCCCACTTGCTCAATAATTCCTCTTCACCGTCAAAAGACCGTGGATCTGGAATTTCTGTTAGTTGAACAAAGTCTTCTGGCTCATTCATGTAACTCCAAACTTCTTCAGTCGTGTGAGGAAGAATTGGGGTAAGCAACTTAACTAATGTTAATAAGATATCATAGAAGACCGTTTGCATTGAACGACGAGCTTCAGAATTTTCTGCTTCAATGTAAAGAACATCCTTGGCAATATTCATGTAGAAAGCAGAAAGGTCATTGTTAACAAAGTTGATTAAAAGTTTGTAAGCATTTAGGAAGTCATAATTATCAAAGTCTTCCCGCATCTTCTTTAAGAAATGATTGAGTTTAACCAACATGTATTTGTCAACTGATTGGAGTTTTTCATACGACACAGTATCTTCTTCTGAATTAAAATCAGCAGTATTAGCTAGCAAGAAGCGGAATGTATTTCGCAACTTCCGATAAGCTTCCGAGATCTGTTGGAAAGTTCCCATTGAAACCCGTACATCAGCAGAAGTATCAGCACTCATTACCCATAAGCGAATAATTTCTGCCCCCATTTGTTGAACAACCTTGTTAGGATCAATAACATTTCCTTGGGACTTGCTCATCTTGTTGCCACGCTTATCAAGCGTAAATCCTTGAGAAACGATTTCCTTATATGGGGCATGACCAGAACAAACAACACTTGTGATCAAACTAGAATTGAACCAACCACGGTATTGGTCAGATCCTTCAAGATACAGGTCGGCTGGATACGTTAGGTAATCACGTTCCGCTAAGACACCTTGATGTGAAGAACCAGAATCAAACCAAACATCCATAATGTCAGTTTCCTTAGTGAACTTACCATTTGGTGAATGTTCATTAGTATATCCTTCAGGCAAGAGGTCCTTGGCATCCCGTTCAAACCAAACATTCGAACCGTACTTTGCAAATAAGTCAGCAACGTGGTTAATTGTTTCTTCTTCCATAATTGGCGTGCCATCTTCAGCGTAGAACACCGGTAACGGTACACCCCAAACCCGTTGACGGGAAATTACCCAATCACCACGGTCCTTAATCATGTTACGAAGACGAACCTTCCCCCATTCAGGATGGTACTTCACATCTTCAAGCGCATCTAAAATGTTTTGTCGCATTTTTTCAATTGAAACAAACCATTGATCAGTTGCACGGAAAATAATTGGCTTCTTTGTCCGCCAGTCAAATGGATAACTGTGTTGAAGCGGTTCTTGAAGAAGTAAAGCATTATTCTCTTCTAACTTTTGAAGAGAAACGTCATCAGCATCTTGGTAGAATACACCGTCAAAGCCGTCACCGTTTTCTTTCGTTAATACCCCTTGATCATTGATTGGGGCAAAAATTGGCAAATCATATTTCTTCCCAAAGTTGTAGTCATCATCACCATAACCAGGAGCGGTGTGGACTAAACCAGTCCCCGCATCGGCTGTAACATAATCAGCTAATCCCACTAAAAGGTCACGGTCAAGGTATGGGTGCTGAGTTGTCATTCCTTCAAGTTCTTGACCAGCAAGGTGATCAACAACTTCATAATCTTCCCAGCCAAGTTTTTCAGCTAACTTTTCAAGGAGATCTGTTGCAACAACAAATTTCCGATCATCATTGGCAGGCTTTACAACGGAATAATCAAATTTAGGATTAACCGCCACCGCTTCTGAAGCAGGCACGGTCCATGGAGTAGTAGTCCAAACAACCATATATGTATTATTGTCTAAACGTTCCTTACCATCCTTAACTTGTTCGGCAAAGAAGGCGGTCTTAGCAACAACATCATGGTATTCAACTTCAGCTTCTGCCAAGGCAGATTCAGAAGACCAAGACCAGTATACTGGCTTTTTAGCTTGGTATAACAGGCCCTTCTTTGCAAACTCACCAAATACCCGAATCTGAGCTGCTTCGAATTCTTTATCAAGAGTAAGGTACGGATGATCCCATTCGCCACTGACACCTAAACGCTTAAAGTCGGTCCGCTGCTTATCAACTTGCTTTAATGCGTATTCGCGACATAAGTCACGGAATTCTGTTAAACTCATCTTTTTCCGATCATAGCCCGATTTTGTTAATTGGTGTTCAATTGGTAATCCGTGAGTATCCCATCCCGGAACATAAGGTGCTCGGAACCCAGCCATTGACTTATAGCGAACAATAAAGTCCTTTGAAATCTTATTCATCGCATGACCAATGTGAATATTCCCATTTGCATATGGAGGACCATCGTGAAGGACAAAGGTTGGCTTACCCTCATTCAATTTTTGTCGTAATTCGTAAACTTTATTTTCTTCCCATAGCTGTTCCCGTTGCGCTTCTGTCACCGGTAATTTTCCACGCATTGGAAATTTTGTCCGGCCAAGGTTTAATGTATCTTTGACACGCATTGTAATTACCCCTTTCATTAACTCGTATTTTAATAATAAAAAAGCTTCCTCCCTATACTGGGACGAAGCTTTTTCGCGGTACCACCCGGATTCAAAACTTTAAATATATTAAAGTTTCCTCAAATCATTTTTAACGGTAATGACCCGCCTTATCCTACTGGATCGATCAGATAAGGTACTCCAAGATGATCAGAAATAACTAAACATCATCAACCTCTCACCATCTGTTGACTCGCTTTGGTGTTATTATAGCTATTCCACTTCTTATCAGCGATTTTATTAAAATACGTTTCTAGTGTCCTACTTGTTGCTATCTGGAAAGACAACAACCGTTTCAGGTGAATTAGAACCATCATTACTATTATCAGTTGGTTGTTCCGCTGCTGCATCTTCTACTGGTTGTTCTGTTGACTCCGTAGTCGTTGCAGTAGGTTGTGCTGGTTGAGCAACTGGTTCTTCACTAGAAGTTGTTGCAGTTGATTCTACACTGGTTGTAGAACTGCTGTCAAGACGACTTCCCAAAATTTTTTCAATTTCATCATATTTACTCAAATCATCATTTTCCAAAAGCTTGTCCCACTCGTTGCTCTTAATTACTTCTAATTGGGATTCAAGCATTACTTGGAGACGCTGACGGAAGATTCGGGTTTGCTTGCGAAGGTCATTAGTCTCACTGGTCAACTTCTTAGTTGAGTTTGCTGCGTCTTCAATAACCTGATTAGATTTATCATTAGCCTCAGAAACAATATCAGTAGCCTGCTTTTGCGCTTCACGGATCATGATATCGGCTTCCCGTTTAGCATTATTCTTTACCTTATCAGCAGCTTCTTGGGCAACTAAAATAGACTTGTTCAAAGAGTCCTTTAAGTCAGCAAAGTATTTAATCTTACTATCATTTGCCCGAACTTGTTCTTGTAAATTATTATTTTCGGTTATTAATTGCTGAACAGTCTGTGAAACTTCTTGAAGAAATTCTTGAACTTCTTCAGGATTGTAACCACGCATCTTTGTATTAAATTGTTTATTGTTAATTTGATCAACCGTCAAACTCATGAGTAAATTCCTCCATTCAAATTACGCATTTACAATTGAAATGGTAATTCTTTCTTTATCTTTTTTTGTTTTTCCATTGGTCATATCGATCCGCAGGCGGCCACCATGTCGAACAGAAATCAAATCATGTACCACAACTTGATAATCTGGGCGATTTACTTCCTCCCAATTTAATCGAACTTGACCATGCTCTATTAATTGTTTTGCTCGGTTCCGTGAATAATTAAACCCCGCTGCTACAACTACATCTAATCGCAAAGAAGAAACAGTTGTTACTAGCGGTGTCCATTCTTCAAGCGGTACTACTACTGCTTCGGGTGCAACTGGCAGCCATTTAACTTTTATTCGGCCCACATGATCTACGTTTTTGCGTAAATACTCAGCCATCGTTTTAGTCACAATGACTTGCCACCGTAGCCCATCAGTTAAAATATCCCCGAATGCGCTACGTTCAAGTCCTTCACCAATCAATGTCCCCATAATTTGACGATGATGAAGTTCTGAAAATTTAGCAGGATAATTAACCTCTAAAACCTGTAAGGCAAAATCATCTATAGAGGGTTCATAATAAGGCGGATAAATTAAAACTCGTTGCATTTCTGCGCCTTGCCAACCACCATACATTTTTATTTTAACATTGTTATTACGATTAACAATCGTTTGGACAATAAAACGTTCACGCGGATTCAAAAAAGGAGTTAAGATTGGCCGATATTGACCTTCAGCAGTAGCAATCCAATCATTTGCCTGATCAATA
The DNA here is from genome assembly GCF_014830205.1 of Limosilactobacillus walteri. Taxonomy (NCBI): domain Bacteria; kingdom Bacillati; phylum Bacillota; class Bacilli; order Lactobacillales; family Lactobacillaceae; genus Limosilactobacillus; species Limosilactobacillus walteri. The sequence goes on along the minus strand of NZ_QORN01000007.1, from coordinate 18,046 downwards.
AGCGGAGCTTCCTCCGCGCGAAAATGTTGTTTAATATTATGCTCGTTCAAAATATTCCTCGCTTAGATTACTAAAGGATTGCTGAAATATGTGCTAGACCAGCTTGAACAAAATATAAAACTAAAATAGCGACCATCGGAGCAAAACTGATTCCTCCAATTGGTGGAATAAAGTCAAACCAGTGCATATATGGCTCTACCAATCGATTAATAATGTCGCCTAAACGTGAATTACGCGCGTTAGGAAACCACGACATAATACACCAAACGATGATTACTAAAATATAAGCATCCACCAATTGATAAAGAGCCCACAATAAAAATGCGATCATATAAACTCCTTTTAGTGACTAAAATTTGTCACCATCATTTTTTAAATTACTTGTTAAATTACCTGATATTTCATAATTTTTAGGCGTACATAAGAAAATTTCCTTGCCAATACGTTTCATCTCGCCATCAATTGCGAAAACAGTACCATTCAAGAAATCAACAAGCCGCGCTGCAACACTAGAATCCATTTGGGTAAAATTAACAATTACGGCATGACCATCAAGTAACTGCGAAGCGATTTGTTTTACATCAGCATATAATCGTGGCTCATATAATGAAATTTGGCTCAGCTGGTTTACTCGTCCGCTATTAATCGGCACAATTTTATTATTAGAATTTGTAGGAGTTATATTGCTTTGATCAGTTGACTCATAATAGTTTTCTTGTTCATCAATATCTTCATCCCCAAACAAGCTTTTTAGAAAGTTTGCTGCCATTGTGATTGCCTCCTTAATTAAATTAGATAGACGCAAAAAGGCGGATATATTGATCCACCCTTTACTTAAGTTATTTACTTACGACGATTCTTGAAGAACGGTGGAGTCGATAAGTTAGTATCATCATTGTCATCCGTATTAGCCGCATCATCGTTAAATACATTGAATTCTGGCTTAGTAACATGTGAGAACTCGTTGTCAGAATTTTGTGATTGATTACTGGAATCTGCTGTCGGATCATTCCAGCCATCAAAAGGATCCCGTTGTTTAGGTTGTTCAATAGGCTGTTCTTCCCGTTGAACTGGACGCGTTACTCGTGGTGCATCATTTTCTGCTGGTTTTTGTTGTTGAATCTTCTTTTTCTTATCAATTCCAGTTGCAATAACAGTAACTCGTACTTCATCACCTAATGATTCATTTAATGACATACCAAATGAAATATCAACGTTGGTACCAGCAGCTTGTTTAATAACATCAGATGCTTCTTGAGCTTCAAACATTGAGAGGTCCTTGCCACCAGTAATATCCATTAAAACATGTTGTGCCCCGTCAATTGAAACTTCAAGCAATGGAGAAGAAATAGCCTTCTTTGTTGCCTCGGTAGCCCGGTTCTCACCAGTTGAGGAACCAACACCCATTAAAGCTGATCCTTGGTTAGACATTAATGTCTTAATGTCAGCAAAGTCAAGATTGATGTATCCAGGGGTAACAATCAAGTCAGAAATACCTTGGACACCTTGACGAAGAACATTATCAGCTTCCTTAAAAGCTTCCATCATCGGCGTCTTTTTATCAATCATCTCAAGTAAACGGTTATTAGCAACGATAATTAAAGTATCAACGTTAGCCTTTAACTTTTCAAGACCCTCAGCAGCGTAACGTGCACGCCGTGGTCCTTCAAATGAGAATGGACGAGTAACAACACCCACTGTTAAAGCGCCACTGTCCTTGGCAAGCTTAGCAACAACTGGTGCAGCACCAGTACCGGTACCACCACCCATACCAGCAGTAATGAAGACCATATCAGCCCCTTCAAGTGCCTTTTTGATTTGTTCTTCACTTTCCTGAGCGGCTTTTTCTCCTACTTCAGGGTTAGATCCTGCGCCAAGACCCTTTGTTAATTTAGGTCCAAGACGAATTTTTGTTGCAGCTTCTGAATTATTTAGTGCCTGTAAATCAGTATTGGCAACGATAAAGTCAACCCCTTGCACCTTTTCTGCAATCATTCGGTTGACGGCATTACCGCCACCACCACCGACACCAATTACCTTGATTCGTGCTTCCGCAAATTGGTTTTCAGTAGTGATCGTTTCATTATCCATAGCAGTATTCCTCCGTAAAATTAGTCAAATAGATTATTAAAGATATTCTTAAATCGGTTGCTAAATGCACTTTGCTTCTTTTTCTTTTGTTGTGGTTTTTCAGCAACTAGCCGCTGTTGGGCTTGTCGTTGTGCCCGTTCTCGCTGCTTAACTGATTCTTCAGGCCATTCCTGATTAACAGTATTGGTACTAGTTGTTTGGGATTTTTCTTCGTGCGGACTCTTAATTGTATCAACTTTTTGGACAGTTTGCTTAATTAAACGATCAATGTCAGATAGTTGATTTTCATACATTCCTAAAGCCAAACTAACAGCATACCGAGGATGGCGAATTCCCATTTGCTCCGGAACATTCACCTTGATACTACCAGTGAAATACTGTTCAGCAAGTTCTTTAATTCCCGGTAAAGCAGCGACTCCACCGATTAATACCACACCACCTGGTAATTCTGGCGCGTGAATTGCTTGTAGCTTACTTTGAATACGTTCAAAGATTTGACGTACCCGTGCTTCAATTACTTCTGATAAATACTGCTCTGAATATTGGACGGGGTCATTTTGACCAACAACATCAACGTCTACCTGCACCTCTTCATCCGCTAATGATGCCATTGCATATCCATGGTTAAGCTTAAGTTGCTCAGCATTTTTTAGCGAAGTATTCATAACAGTGGAAATATCTTTGGTAATATATTTTCCACCTTCAGGATCAACATATGTATATTTCAATTGATGATCATGGATGATGCTAGTAGTCGTTTGGCCCCCACCTAAATCAACGACAACAGTTCCAAAATCTTGTTCACCATCATTCAAAAGGTTGAAGTCTGTAGCAATTGGGGTAATAACAAAATCCTTAATGTCATACCCGGCCTGTTGAACTGCTTTTTTTGTGTTATGAATAATGGTCTTAGGTCCCGTGTAAAGGGTCGCTTTCATTTCTAAACGAACACCGACCATTCCCCGAGGATCTTTGATACCAGAAAAGCCATCAACGGTAAATTCTGTTGGGATTAAATCTATTATTTCACGCTCTGGCGGAATACTTTGCGTTAATGCTTCACGTGCTACATCAATCACATCTTGATTGACAATCTCTCTGGACTGTCCTCTCGTTGCAATTGTAATCATACCATGTACCCGTTGCATTTGTAAGTAGTTCGCCGGTAAGCCAACTACAACACTCTTAATTTCCACGTTGGACTTTTCCTCGGCCTGTGCTACCGCCGCCGAAATTGCTTGGGCGGTCTTATCAATGTCGACAATAACTCCTCGGTTCAATCCTGCCGATCGTTCTACACCAACACCAATAACTTTTAACTGACCCTTAACACTTTCACACACCAGTGCTTTGATCGAGGTGGTTCCAATATCTAATCCAACGTATACTTCTGAATTATTCATTCTAAAAGGAACCCTCCTAAGACTATTATTAACTTAATTATTTTTGAATTTTATTTAACCTACATAAGATTTTACCACACATAAACAACGACAAAAAAGAGAATTATCAAGGTTTTTCACAAAATCATTTATCCTTAGAGCCATATCCATAAGAATATGCTCCTACTTGAAGGTCAATTACTCCTTTATCCTTCATGCTTGCCGCTATCGCAGGATAATATGCTAACTTATCACCAACCGTATTAAGATCTGCGTAAACAGTATTTCCATCTCGCATATAAATTATTATTCGGTCAGGATAATTCTTAGTTGGTTGATAGTTGACACTAGAAATACCATTTCTTACAGCTGGTTTTAGCTTTCCTAACTGCGCAGCCGTCGTTGCCAAGGCTTCACGGTGACCATCAAAACGTTTATAGGCAATCCCGTTATCCGCCGTTTTTGTTCTCTGTAACTTTCCATTTGCTAAAACTGCATATGTATCATTATTCATTACTGCCGTTCCTAACAGCGCATTCTCTTTAACTGTTAACTTCAGAGATTGTGGACCGATCACTTTGATGGTGACGTCTTTTATTTGCGGACTATTTTGCTTCGCCTGTTGAGCAATCTTATGCCGATTGAGATAAACGCCCCAGATAAAGCGTCCGGGATAAACAGTAGTTTTCTTTTCAACTTGTGTTCTTGTTAAATCATGATTCCCATTTATTTTTATATCTTTAACCTTGCTATAAGGAGAAATGATATAAAACATCAGGAGAAGGATTAAACTAAATAAGATAACTAGCTTTAAAACGCGCTCGCCATTTGAAACATACCGTTTAACTTTAATACCGCGTATCTTATTACCAATATGAGCTTTAGGAGACTTTTTACCTTCTTGCCGCTGCTTGGCGGCCGCACTGCGTTTTTCTAACTCTGTTAGTCGTTGTGAATATTTATGATGTTCAACAGCATATTTCCCATTTGTCATCCATACTCCTCCTACTAAAGTTTAGAAAACAGTCTACCCTTTGCTTAGTGCTCATCGATTGCCTTGTGTAAAACCTTAATTAGGCGATCAGCAGCATCGGGCCGGCCCATTTTTTTAGCAGCCTCAGCCATTTTTTCCCGAAGCTGTTCATCTTCCATGATTTTATCTGCTTGAATTAATAGTGAACGCGAATCTAATTTGTCTTCTGTAATCATTAAACCTGCATTATTGCGAACAAGCGCTTGGGCATTTTTAACCTGATGATTAGCAGTAACATATGGACTTGGAATCAAAATTGTTGGTACGCCGAGAGCAGTTACTTCAGCAATGGTTGTTGCTCCTGCTCGTGATACTAATGCAGCAACTTTAGGCATCTTGGCTGGCATATCTTTGATGTAAGGAACAACTTTAACATTGTTTGCTATCTTAACATTTGCTGCCGTCAATTGCTCTTTTACAGAATCGTATCGTTTCTGCCCCGTCGCAAAGATAACTTGGTACGGTCGCTTGTTAAACTCAGCAATTGAATCAACTACGGTCTTATTAATCTTTGGAGCCCCCTGACTACCACCAAAAATCATTAAAGTCGGGACATTATCTTTCAAATCGTAGCTTGTCCATGAAAAGTCACTATCCTTTTGGGCAGCAACTTGTTGCGCACGCGGATTACCCGTCATGGTCACTTTTGCAGTAGGAAATTGATTTCTTGCTGCTTCAAATGCAATTGCAATTTGGTCAACATAGCGACTTAAAAACTTATTAGTAACCCCCACCACACTATTTTGTTCATGAATAACTGTCGGAATGTGTTTTTTAGCAGCTGCATATAAAACTGCTCCACTAACATATCCACCTGTTCCGAGGACAACATCTGGTTTAAAATCTTTAATAATTTTTTTGGCATGGTGCACAGAATTCAAAAAAAGGTAAACTGTCTTAAAATTTTCAAGTGAAAGAGAACGCTTAAATCCTTGCATATGCATGGTTTCAAGTTTAATGCCTGCATCAGGAACGATTTTATTTTCAAGTCCACGTGTGGTGCCGACATAAAGTACCTCTGTATCTGGCTCCACTTGTTTCAACCGTTCAATTAAAGCTAATGCTGGATAGATATGGCCACCTGTTCCGCCACCTGATACTAATAATCGCATCTTACTTCTCCTTTCGCCCTGTCAGTTTTTCAACTGCTTCAATAAATTTATCGCCACGTACTTCAAAACTTGGGAATTGATCCCAACTTGCATTTGCTGGCGATAAAAGAATTACATCTCCTGGCTCACTTAACTTCCATGCTTCGGGAACAGCTGTAATTGCATCTTTACTTTCGATAATCGTTGGTATCTCTGCCTGTTGAGCAGCATCCTTCATTTTATCTTTGCATTCACCAAATACAACGATTGCTTTCACATGTTGCTTAAAGTAGGGAACTAAGCGTTCAAATGTATAGCCGCGGTCTAGTCCGCCGGCTAAAAGAACTACTGGACGCTTAAATCCTTGAAGAGCTACCTCTGTTGCCTCGATGTCTGTTGACTTAGAATCATTGTAAAACAACCGATCTTGGTACTCCGTTACATATTGCAGACGATGACGAACTCCACTAAAAGTAGTTAAAACTTTTACAATCGCTTCATTAGAAACGCCGCTTAATTTAGCAGCAGCAATAGCCGCAAGTGCATTTTCAACATTTTGGGGTCCAATCAACCGAATATCTTCTGCCTTCATAACTTTTTCGCCACGCCAGTAAATTATGCCATCTTCAACGTAACTACCCTCATGGCTCTTGTTTAAACGCGAAAATGGAACTATTGTTGCTTGACTTCGCCGAGAAATTTTTTGCCATTCATCCCGATCCCAATTAATTACTAAAAAGTCGTTCTTCGTTTGGTTCCGCGTAATATTTAGTTTGGCATTAATGTAATTCTCTCGCGTTTTATGATAGTCCAAGTGATTCGAAAAAATGTTAGTAATAATAGCAATATGCGGATGGATTGTTGGCGCACCAAGCAATTGAAAACTCGACAGTTCTGTAACAAGGGTATCATCCGGTCCTAATTGCTCCGCTACTTTACTAAATGAAACCCCAATATTTCCAGCATATTTTACTTGGTGTTTTGCATTTTCAGCAATCATTAATTGCGTCAAAGTGGTAGTTGTCGTTTTACCATTACTTCCCGTAATGCTAACAAGGTGACCATCAAAAATTTGCCAACCTAATTCTGCTTCAGTAATAATTGGTGTTCCCTGCTTAACAAATTTGGCTACTAATGGATTGTCATATGGAATGCCCGGATTTTTCACAACGACATCAAATCCTTCATCAGCTAAAGATAAAGGATTATCGCCAGTAATTACCGTTATTCCATCGGCTTTTAACTCATCAACAACTTTATGATCTTTTGGAATAGCCTGATCATTAGCTGTGACATGAGCACCCAATTTTACTAATAAACGGGCAGCATTAATTCCGCTAATCCCAAACCCCATTACAAGTACTTTTTTATCTTGATAATCATTGATCTTTTTCATTTAACTGTACTCCTTAACCAACTAATAGGATTGTCGTAACAGCAATAATAGATGCTATTAAGCCAACAAGCCAAAAGACAATATCAATTTTCCATTCACTCCACCCACACATTTCAAAGTGGTGATGGATCGGTGTCATCTTAAAGATCCGTTTGCCTGTTGTTTTGAATGAGGCAACTTGCAGAATAACACTTGCCGTTTCACAGACATAAACAATTCCAATTACTAATAATGACCATTCATGATGAAGAAGCAATGAAACGGCTGCTAGTGATGCCCCAATTGCCAATGACCCCATGTCCCCCATAAATATTTTGGCTGGTTTATGGTTATAAGGAAAGAAACCAAGCAAGGTTCCAATCATTGCTAAACAAAACAAGGCAATTTCTGGATAACCAGGCTGATTTAGGTTTACCAAGGCAATAATCAAGTATGCAGCAAATGAAATAATTGATAAACCACTAACCAAACCATCAAGACCATCAGTTAAGTTAACAGCATTGGAAAAACCAACAATCCAAAAAATAATGAATAACCCATACAGCCATCCGACCTGAGTTGTTCCAAAGCCCATTTGAAATCCTTCATGCTGATAAATAACAGTAAATACCATTGCAGCAAGTACTTGACATAATGCCTTTTGCCATGGTTTAAATCCTTCATTTTGATGATGGAAAATTTTAATACTGTCATCCCACATTCCAATTAAGCCATACACTATTAGGACAAACAGAAGTGCCCATAAGGTATTAGTTATTAACCCTTGCCATGCAGCAACCCATAAAACTGTTACAACGGCAGAAAAGATAAATAACAATCCTCCCATTGTCGGGGTACCGGCTTTTTTCTTATGCCAGGTAGGACCTTCTTTTCTAATTTGCTGCCCTTCTTTTTTTGCCCGAAAATATTTAATTAATGAGGGCATTAATAAGAACGTAATTAAAAACGAACTTAAAATTGTCAAAACTGCACTTAAAAAATTCATATTGACCTCCAATTAGTTTTGAATGCTAGTTTTTTGCTTCGTATTGAACTGTCAGCGTAGCTCCACGTTTTACCGTTTCATTAGGTGAAATGCTTTGCTTAGTAACATAACCTGTGCCACTTTCCTTCACATCTAATTTAAGGATCTTTGCCAATTGTTGAACATCAGCGGAACTCCAACCCGCTAAATCAGGCATATGATACTCACCGCCAGTAGCAAGAATAATGTGCTGATCAGTAAGTACCTGCTGATTTGGTTCTACAGATTGTTGCTTAACCTTTTTATTTGAACCGATTACAACTACTTGCATTCCCTTTTGTGACAGTTGCTTATTAGCTTCTTCACTCGATTTGCCTACAACGTTCGGCATCGTAATAACTTTCTTTTTAGCCTTTTCGGCGACTTTTTGCTGACTTAATAGCATCTTCATGGTTGGATTAAAGACGCTAGCAATTTGTTTAGTTGCCGGTTTCTTTAAGTTTTGTGGCTGTCTCAATGTTACATAGATAATATATTTAGGATTTTTAGCTGGTGCCATCCCGGTAAATGAATATAAGTAACTTGTATCACCGGTTGAATAACCATGAGCGCCACCAATCTGGGCGGTTGCCGTTTTCCCAGCAATCCGGTATCCCTTAATCTGATAGTCATGCCCCAACCCTTTTTGATCATAAATAACACCCTGCATATAGCCAAGCACTTTATTAGCTGTTGAAGCTTTAATCGGATGACCAACAACTTTGGGCTTTACTCGCTGAATAGTCTTACCGCTATTGCCATCCACGACCTTGCTAACAATATATGGTTTCATCATCTTACCATTATTGCCAATTGCGCTAAATGCTTGCATCATCTGCATTACATTTACCGTAATCCCTTGTCCAAAAGCCGTATTTGCTTGAGCAAGGGCGCCCTTAAACGTTGTATATCCGTTAACTTCATTTCCCATTCCAACTACATTTACTTTTTTTAATAAGCCAAATCGTTTAATATATTTCATCCAAGTGTCAGCTCCCATATCTTGTTCGATATGGGCAAACCCAACATTACTTGACATATCAAATGCATCTTTGTAGGAAATAGTTCCCCAACCTGAGCTTGACCAATCGGTGATTTTTCCACCACCCATTGCCCAAGTTCCCGAGTTAAAGGTTGCATTAGGATTAAAATGACCAGTATCGATAGCCGCAGCTAATGCGAGAATCTTCATTACTGAACCGGGCTCATAAGCATCTTGAACAAGCATGTTTCGCCATACTGGATTATTTTCTGCATGAAGGGTTGGCCGTTGAGTAGCTGCAATGATTTTCCCTGTTTTTGCTTCCATTACAACTGCCGTCATTGAATTAGCATCAGAACTTTTATAAACTTTATTGACCTTATTTTCCAGAAAATGCTGCGTTTGTGAATCAAGGGTAGTATAAATATTATCACCATTAATTGCTTTTTTAGTTACTTGCTTTGAGTTTGCTATCTGATAACCATAAACATCTTGCTTATCTTTTCGTAATCCATTCACGCCGGTAAGCTGTTTATCAAAATAGCCTTCAAGGCCTAATTGACCAACAAGGTTAGTTTCATCTGTCCCATTATTATTTTTAACTTTGGGTGTTGCCATCCCAATTATCTGGGAAGCAAATTCGCCTTCTGGATACTGACGAGCCGGAGTTGCAATAAAATTAATTCCGGGCAAATGATAATTTTTAATCTTTTGCATGGTTGAAACAGATAAGTTACTACCGGCACTACCAAATTCAACCTGATATACCTGTCCTTTGGGTTTCAAAACCTTCTCAATTTGAGTAGGTGTAAGATCAATATATTTTGACAATATTTGCGCTGTTTTTTTACGGTCTTTAACATAAAGCGGCTTACCATCGGAAGATTTTTGAGTTCGATCTAATACAGCATACAAAGTATACTTGCTCGTATCTGTTGCGATCGCATTTCCGTCTGCATCATAAATGTTTCCACGCCGCGCTTGAATAATCCGGTGCTGGGTATAAATTTGTTCTGCCTGTGATCGTAAATTAACATGCTGAACATCCTTATTTATTGCGATATACGCAAAACGAACGATAAACAAGGTAAACATTCCAACCGTTATTAGAAAGAGCCATTTGCCAAAGGTCCCTCGGTTTTCTCTATGTCCCCTATTTTTCGTTCGTTGTGGCTTCTTATTCATTATTTATTAACGTTCCTTACATTTGAATTTTTATCTGTTAATCCATACTTGTGTGCTGCTGATTTCAAATGCGATTGACTCGTCAATTCAGCAATTTCTTGCTGCGAACTGGTATTGCTACTTTTCGCCTTACTAATTTGAGTTTGTATATCTTGTAAGTGCCGTTGCTGATTATTGATATTAATTTTAGTAGAGAGAAGATTAAGCATTAAAGTCAACGTTACTAAACTTCCAACAACTACTAAAAAACGTTCAAATTTCGACCACCTAACTGGACTTGGTGCAATTCTCGGTTGTCGTGAAACTTTTTTCTTAGGTATTTGCCGAGGTTGCTGCTCTCCCGCAAGTTGCCTTGCCGCATTTGAAACCATAATAAGTCACTTTCCTTCTTTTATTTTTTCAATGATTCTTAACTTAGCACTATGCGCACGATGATTTTCTGCTAGTTCTTCTTCACTAGCGACAATCGGTTTCTTATTGATTAATTTAAAGTTTGGTTCCATTCCCGTTGGAATCACTGGTAATCCTTGTGGCACATCATCACTTAATGTCGTTTTCTCGCGAAACATCGTTTTTACTAAGCGATCTTCTAATGATTGGAACGTAATTACACTAATTCGTCCGCCAACATTTAACATATCTAAGGCTTGCTCTAGTGACTCTTCTAGTGCCCCTAGTTCATCATTGACCGCAATTCTAATTGCTTGAAAACTTTTTTTGGCCGGATGCCCCCCATGCCGACGAGCTGCTGCAGGAATAGCACTTTTTATTACATCAACCAATTCGAATGTCGTTCTAATTGGGGTAAGTTTACGTCGTTGCTCAATTTTACGAGCAATTTGTTTTGCAAAACGTTCTTCCCCATAACGATAAAGAATTTTGACAATCCGCTCATATGGCCATTCATTAACAACCTCCATCGCCGATAGCGATTGTTCTTGATTCATCCGCATATCTAATGGCGCATCGTGCTGATAACTAAACCCCCGTTTAGCATCGTCAAATTGTGGTGATGACACGCCCAAGTCGTATAAAACGCCATCAACGTGATTAATATCATAACGGCCTAAAGCTGCTTTTAAGTTGCGAAAATTATTCTCAACTAAAGTTAATCGATGCTGATCGATTGCTGATTTTAACTGCTCTCTATTGTATTCAATTGCAGTTTTGTCTTGATCAAAAGAATATAGATGACCACCCGCTAGCTGTTTTAAAATCGCCTGCGTGTGGCCACCACCACCTAATGTTGCATCAACGTAAGTGCCGGTTGATTGCACATTTAATCCTGCTACGGCCTCCTTCAAAAGTACCGTTACATGTTTAAATTCTGCCATCAACTAAACCCTCCATTTAAAAATCAATATTAAGATCTTCTGCAATCTCATCAAAATTCTCAGCCGTATCGTTTGTAAACTTACTCCACCGCTCATTGCTCCATATTTCTAAACGATTTGAAACCCCAACAACTACGCACTTTTTGGTAAGTGTAGCATGTTTGCGTAAGGTCAACGGAATATTGATCCGTCCTTGTTTGTCAATTTCACAATCTGTCGCAGCAGAATACAAAAATCGCACAAACGCCCGTGCGTCGCGCTTTGTTAGTGGTAAAGCTTTTAACTTTTGCTCTAAAAGCTTCCATTCTTCTAACGGGTACCCGAATAAGCATCCGTCTAACCCCCGAGTAACAATGAAGTGCGTGCCTAACTGTTCTCGAAATTTGGCAGGGATAATTAATCGGCCTTTGGTGTCAATTGTATGTGTAAATTCACCCATTAACACAACCAAATTACCCCCTTACCACTTATAGGTCAAGTCTACCACAATCCCCCACTTCTCACCACGTAATTTTGTGAATTTTATCAAAAAGTAATAGACGCTTTATAAATCACTTATATTTAAAATACAGCAAAAGGCTCGTAACTGCTTTGAATTGCAGTCGCAAGCCTTATACTAACGGTAGCCATCGCGAAATAATAAAGCTACCTATATATATAATTAACGCATAGTATGCAGAATATCGCCAAAATACCGGCCAATAACGACGATAAAGGAATTCATGGTTATGGGCAATTTGTAAAGCAATTAGAATCAATGCTAAAATCATCCACAAGGCAATCGGATAGGCAGGCCAATAATACCCAAGATTAACAATGATCAAAATCCATAAAATAATGGTCCATCCCCACCATAAATGTTTAACTTTTTTGTTAAAGTGAAAAATTCGTAAAAATAAGTGCTCGACAAACCAAATAAAAATCAATAAAATAATTTCCAAAATTATAACGCGAATACTTACCGCCACACTCTTTCAGTTCCTTTCTACTGATGTAAATAACTTAAGTTTACCATAATTTAAAACAAGATTTGAAAAAGACTGTAAAAATGCGTTACACTACTATTATCGATAAATGGAAGGACGGTTAATAATGCAGCGAAAAAAGAAGACCCGTTTCCAAAAGATTACAATGGTTGCAATTTGGCTAATGTTGATTGCAATGCTTGGTTCATTGATCTTTGGTGCTGTTGCATCCTTAAACTTAATCTAAATTAAAAAAGAGGCTTGGCGTAAAATTCGCCGGCCTCTTTTTATTCATCTTTTTGTTTATAAACTTCCCGTGGTTTTGAGCCGTTAGCTGGACCGATAAAGCCTCGCTGTTCCATGTCATCAATAATTCGTGCGGCCCGATTATAACCAATCCGAAACCGACGCTGAATTAGTGATGTCGAAGCCTTTTGCTGGTCAACAACAAAGTCTAAAGCTTCTGGGAATAATTCATCCTCTTCTTCCGCCTGCTCTTCTTGTTCAATTTCATTGTCAGTTACAACCATACTATCATCATATTCAGCTGGTCGCTCATTTTTAATAAAGTCAACGACCGCCTCAACATCATGATCTGAAATAAAAGCGCCTTGAATTCGGACTGGTTTATTTTGATCGATCGGTTCAAATAACATATCACCTCGTCCTAACAGTTTTTCGGCACCATTAGTATCAATAATCGTTCGCGAATCAATTCCACTTGAAACAGCAAAAGCTATTCTTGACGGAACATTAGCCTTAATTAATCCGGTAATAACGTCAACAGATGGCCGTTGAGTTGCAAGAATCATGTGGATACCAGCTGCCCGCCCCATTTGAGCAATCCGGACAATTGCATCTTCAACATCATGTGAAACAGTCATCATCAAATCAGCTAACTCATCCACAATAACAAGAACCAGCGGTAAACTTGGCTGGGGTTCATCTGGATGTTCCTCATTTTGTTGCACAAGCTTGTTATAGCCGTCTAGGTTGCGGACACCAAATTTAGCAAATAGTTCATAGCGTCTTTCCATCTCAGCGACTACCTTACCAAGTGCCCGGGCTGCCTTTTTTGGTTCTGAAACAACCGGACTTAGTAAATGAGGAATTCCATTATAAACACTTAGCTCCACCTTTTTAGGGTCAATCATCAACATCTTAACCTGATGAGGTTTGGCTTTTAATAAAATACTCGTAATAATAACATTAATTGCAACGGACTTCCCACTACCGGTTGCTCCGGCGATTAATAGATGAGGCATCTTAGTCAAATCAGCCATTTTAACATCCCCTGTAACACTGCGTCCAAGGGGAACTTCCATCGGGTTATCATTATTGGGAGCATTTTCGACCATATCACGAAAACCAACCGTCGCAATCTGTTGGTTAGGCACTTCAATCCCAATCAGTGATTTTCCAGGAATTGGTGCTTCAATTCGAATATCCTTAGCAGCAAGAGCCAATGCTAGGTCATCGGCTAAATGAGTAATTCGGCTAACCTTTACTCCCACTGCTGGACGTAATTCATACTTGGTTACTGATGGCCCAAGATTTACATTTTCAACCGTTGCATCAACTCCAAATGATTTTAATGTTTGCTGAAGCGTCTGTGTATTTTTCTTAATATTGTGAAGGTCTTTTTGCTGATCGGTTGCTTTTACTTGACTCAATAAGCTAACCGGTGGCAATTGATAATCATCATCTTCTTGCGCATCAATTCCTGCTAAGTCCATCTCTCCAGCTGTACTTTCCGCCGTATCCACCACTGATGCAGGAGCCGCTTTGCTATCGGGCTGGCTTTCACTCGCTACCCGAATAGTTGGTTCAGCTGATTGGGATACGGGCGCTGAAGCTGCTGATGGCGAATCAATTTCTGAATCATTATCAGCAAAAAAGTCTTTAACCTGCCGCGAAACTTTGGCAATTGGTACATTTATTGAGGGCGCTGTGGTCGGTTCACTGACATTTTCAGCTCGCTTTTTCATTAATTGATCATGAGCATCAGCGACTACCGCCCCCGATTTTTTAATCCCGATTCCCAATTTAACTAAGAATTCTCGCCATGGTAACGCAAAGAAAATAATTATCCCAATAGTCATTAATAGCCAGGACAAGATTGCCGTACCTACTTCAGAAATCAAAATATTGCTTCCGTTATATAGGTAAGCACCAACCATCCCACCACCAATCAACACTGTTGAATCGCCATTAAAAATCACTTTGCTAAGATTGTTCCAGGTTGTTTCTATTATCTTTGAATGTAGACTAAGCTGTTGAAACATTGCGGTTTGTAGCCACATTAACAACCCTGCATACGCAATAATTGTTCCAAGCACCCATCTTTTCTTAAAATGAGGCCAATGACTATAAAGGGCAAAACATAGGCCGTAAAGGAAAACTATAATCATAGCAATAGGGTACGTTTCACCGACAAAAATTTTGAAACAGTTGTCGAGAAAGGTCCCTAACATACCCAAATTAAATAGGCCGACTAACATTAATAAACAAATGATTATACCGATTAAGTTATCAATTAGTCGATACTGTTGTTTTTTCTTTCGTGTCGGTCCCTTTGTGCGGCGGGATGATGTTTTTCTTCTTCTCGCCATGGTAACGTGCCTCCTTAAACTTACTTTAATTTATCAAATTCGTAACGGTGAACTCGTGCTAAATTAGGGAAGCTTTGTTGTCGTAAAGCTTCATAAATAACGATTGCTGCACTGTTTGATAGGTTCAGTGCCCGAATATTATTATCATTTTGTGGAATCCGAACTGCATTTTCAGGATATTTTTGCATAAATCGTTCCGGTAAACCAGTCGTTTCTTTACCAAACAAGAAATAATGGTCTCCTTCATCTGTGTAATCAACATCTGTATAATCATGAGTCGCAAATTTTGACACAATATATAAGTGCTTTATATCTGGAATTGTTTCCATGAATGAAGGTAAATCTTCATGATAAGTTATTTTAACTTTATCCCAGTAATCTAGTCCAGCTCGTTTCATATGCTTGTCGTCAGTTGAAAAGCCAAGTGGTTTTATTAAATGTAATTCTGTATTGGTTCCCGCACAAGTACGCGCAATATTACCCGTATTAGCTGGAAAAAGCGGTTCAAATAGGACAATATGATTGGTCATAGTAAAATCTCCTTAAACAAATAAAAAAAGCAGGGTCTCGGTGTGGGCACGGCGAAACGCTGCTTTAATGAAGTACTCCTTGATAATCACCAACGAACATATTCATTTCGATGTCAATTATCAAACGATTTCTTATAATAATTTAGCACTAATTTCTTATTTATGCAATATTTAAATCAACTTTTTTTCACAATTAACAAACTAACATCGACAGTAATTTTTGTTAAACTGCTTAATTCTTCATTAGTTAATGGTTTAGCATTCTCTCCCCAATGTAAAGGTGTCATTTCTAGCATTGCTGCCTGTAATCCAGCAGGAATATTAAATTCATACGTAATCGCTTGATGTCGACAATTAGGATAATGCTGCTTAAATAGCTTTAGCACTCGTGAATTATCGTATTGGTAATTTCGCTCGCCAGCTTGATACAATAAATGGCGTAGTTCAACTAAATAATTCGCGTTAGGAATTACTTTAATAAGAGTTCCATCATCTTTAAGGACACGGTTAAATTCACGATAATCAGATGGTGAGAATAGTTCAAGAATAAAATCAAAACTACTGGCAGCAAAAGGTAACTTCCGCAAATCAGCGACACAAAAGAAAGCGTTCAATGGTAATTGCGTAGCTAAAGTTATCCCTGGTTTTGAAATATCAAACCCAACCATTGTGTCATTACATTTAGACCTTAAATTTGCTAATTGAAGTAATGGCGTTCCCTCACCAGTACCAACATCTAATATCCGCATTGCTTTTTGCGGCATTAATTGACTTATTTTTTGAATAATTGGCTTAAATAATCCTGCTGTTAACAGCTGACGGCGCGATTCAAACATTTCGCGACTATATTCCGTATTAGCGGCACCATTAAGAAAATGAAGGTAACCATGACGATTAAAATCAAAATGATGATTATTTTCACAAATCAAACTATTTCCTGTCACCGATATCATCTTTTGCCTACAGACAGGACACTGAAAAAGCGCAAGATTTTTGGCCACAAGGGCACGCTGACGTTCTACTTTTTTCACTTTTGTTCCTCCAACCACTTTAAAATTACTAAGAACAGTGTATCACAGCTAGAATTACGATGGGCAAATTGCTATTATATAGGTAAGCATTTTCAAAAGGAGGAAATTGACGTGACTGAACAATTTCTAATTGGAACATATACTAAAAAGACAAGTAAGGGTATTTATAAGGCTACTCTTGACACAGATCAAGGTAAAATTACTAATGTGGAATTAGCAATTCCATCACAAAAGCCAGCATACCTGCAAGTTGGTAAAAATGGACGAGTTTATGCTATTAAGCAAGTTGACGATCAAGGCGGTGTTGCATCCTATTCACTTAGCGATAGTAATGCAAAAATGTTAAGTGATGTTTTAGCTGCTGGTGCACCTCCTGCATATGTCGGCTTAGATGAAGAACGCCACTTACTTTATAGTGCAAACTACCACACAGCTAAAGTTGATGTATTTAAAATCAGTCCTGATGGTGAATTAACCCAAACTGATTCAGTTCTTCATGAAGGTGCAACTGGTCCCCAACCAGAACAAGAAGCTCCACATGTCCATTACGCTGATCTTACACCTGACAAGCGACTTGTTGTTTGTGACCTCGGAATGGATCTAGTAGTTGTTTACGATATATCAGATGATGGTAAACTAACGGCAGTTTCTCGCTATAAATGTGAAGATGGTTTTGGTACACGCCATATTGCATTCCATCCTAATGGTAAGTACGCCTACTTATTAGGTGAACTAAGCAGTAAATTAGAAGTCTTAAAATACAACGATAAAGACGCCAGCTTTAAGCATCTTCAAACTATTAAAACAATCCCTGCAACTTGGACAGCGCATAACGGTGCTGCTGCTATCCGTATTTCAAAAGATGGCAAATACGTCTACACTTCTAACCGTGGGGAAAATACAATTGCTGTTTTTGAAATTCAACCAGATTTCACGGTAAAACACATTCAATCTATCTCTACTGAGGGTGACTTCCCCCGTGACTTTAACCTTAGCAAAGATGAAAGTTATCTATTAGCATCTAATCAAAATTCTGATAACCTCACATTGTATAAACGTAACCCAGAAACAGGAAAATTGACACTTATTCAAAAAGATATTTATTGCCCTGAACCAGTTTGTGTTATGAAGTGGAAATAATAAATAAAGGAAAAATTTGTTAAGCCTTTTCCATCATGCCTAATATCGATATAGGGATATCATCTTTATATCGATATTAGGCATTTTTCTTTTAAACGCCTTAGTTAACTCTAATCCTATCTACAAACAAAATTGGATATTTGAATTTAAAAGCTTTATTTCATACTCCTAGATTTATAAAGTCTTACTTAAAACAAACTCTTTATAAGAAAAAAGACCAACGTGTAGGAAACTACACGTTGGTCTAGTCTGCGTGGCAACGTCCTATCCT